>CALFHF010000143.1 GCA_937875855.1 uncultured Flavobacteriales bacterium | reverse complement strand
ATGAAAGGAGCAGGAATTCAGATAAGCGATATAGGTATTCTTCATCTGGATAACACCTATGAACGTCAAGGAAATTTGGACTTGGATGGCTTGTTTTATTTTGAATCCCTGTATGATGTGATCATCGAGCTGCAGGATGACATACCAAATCGTATAGAATCCTTCAAATCCATCCTCACCTCTGATGTTGAACCTGTGGTAGACATTGGTCCACATTGCTCTAACCCCTTCACCTGCGATTTCATCGAGTATTGTTGGAAGCATATTCCATCGTATAGCATTTTTGACCTGTCGCGAATAAGTGATAAGGCTTGGACATTATATGAGAATGGCATTATTGGTTTGGAGGATCTGACAGAAGATTCTCCATTAAGTGCTAACCAAAGATTGGAAGTAGATATGGCCTTGACTGATGAAGTGCATGTGGATGTTCCTGCTATCAAGGAGTTCTTGGATCAACTAGCTTTCCCTCTGTATTTTTTCGACTTCGAGACCATTATGCCAGCCATTCCCTTGTTTGATGGCACACGGCCATATCAACAGTTGGTCTTCCAATACAGTCTCCATATTCTAGATGCTCCAGAATCTGAACCCGTTCATCAGGAATGCCTACCAAATCCAACTGCTGACCCAAGAAGAATTGTTGTGGAACAGATGATCAAGGACTTGTCGGACAAGGGAAGCATCGTTGCCTACAACATGAGCTTTGAGCAGACGCGTATTTGTGAATTGATAAAGGATTTTCCTCAGTATGAAGAGGCTCTCAGTAACATCCTTGAACGATTTGTGGATCTGGAAATCCCGTTCAAAAAGAAATGGTATTACTCAGCCCAAATGAAGGGCAGATCGTCCTTAAAGGTTGTTCTCCCGGCAATTGTCCCCGATTTGAAGTATTCCGATTTGGCAATTTCGGAAGGAGGAACGGCCAGCAGAACCTATGAAGCTATGTTGAGCGATTCGTATTCAGGAGATAAGGAATGGGCCATGAATAATCTAAAGGCCTACTGCAAAATGGACACCCAGGCCATGGTCTCGATATGGAGGTATATATTCCAATTAATCCAATGAAATATTCACATGCAATTAAATTTTAAAGTTTACTATCTTTGAATCGTATTCCGAATCCAGCAATGGATACCAACCGAGTGCCTAGCAGCACCACGGTGGTCAAACAATACGGACAGCACAGTCAAAATAAACGATAGCTACTCCCATTTATGTTCGGAATACGATAGATGTCACCCCATAAATCGTTGACCCATGACTATTACAAACAAAGACAACCTCAAAGCTATCAACACCCGCCATATGCATGCCATAGATAAGATGTATCGCATGTTTGCAGGTCTGTCCTCTCATCTACTGGCCTATGAAGAAGGCACTCTTACGCTGCAAGTACATCATTCCAAGCGTTGGACCAAGGACCCCCTCACCACCGCCAAGCAGCTTGCCGAAAGCTGGTTCTTTCATAACCCTGAATTCAAGGATGCCCATACCTATAGTGTCTATGTGCATTCCTCCACCTATGAAACAGGTTTTTTTTTCACACCAGCCAAAAGGAAGGATAATGATTCGCTCTTCACCGAGCTGTCGAAGGCTATAGCCAAGATGCCAAGGGAGAGAGAACCGGACCGCATCGGGGAACTGATCATCGGGAGGATGGGAGCGTGACGGTGGTCAACGGATGTGAGGTGTAGCCTTTAAAAAAGGAGTCTTGGTCCTTCAAGTTCACTAAGGATGGCGGTGGAAAAGAACCCTGAGGAAATCGCCAAACATGAGGTGCAAACATGGATGCACTAGAGTGAATAACCGAAATATCCCACACGCTTTGTGGTCTCTGTCCATGCCTTAAAAGGCGATACCGGCTTAAGCGATTTCATGAACGATGGTGTTTCAGAAGACCAGTTAAAAGATATGGCGTGCATGCTTTTGCTCAAGAACCCAATCGTAAGTTTAAACTAAAAGCCAACGGTGATCTTGTTCGAAAAAATCCTGACGGGACGAGTTACTATTTTAAAATCACTTCTTCCATCTCTCTTCAATCTGATGAGAAAGAAGGGTTATGTGTCCTCTGGTTAGCTCGTGATTTGAAGTCGGAAAAAGAACTTACCATATACCTATATGAAACTTCATTACGCATGGTATATGATACAGGTGAAGCTGCTCAATACAGCATGAATTGTAATTCTCCTGAGAACTTTCATTCCCCTCAAGAACCACTCACTCTGCGTTGATATTCATTCATCTGTTGGGCACCGCAGTATTGACAGCTAGCTCACTAGTCAGGGTATAGCGAAATAAGAATCACCCGTTTCTATGGGTGATACAGAACAGGGAGAAAGCCCATTTCAAGTAGCACTTAGAAGGGGTTCCTCTTTGAATCAAAGTCTGAGTGCTAATATGACATGCTCTTTTTCTATTCAGCTTAAATATCAGCACTAAATCTCTTTATCTCTTCTACCTCAAGCGGCCTCATAGTTATAAAGTCTATTTCAATACTCAGGACCTTTCCTCTTTTTCTCCTGAATTTACTAGAACGAAGTTTACCCATCCCTTAGTAGGATTTTTTAGCATAAAAAAAGCCCGAAACGTATAACGATCGGGCTTTACTTGAAGTTCTTGTACTTACTCTAAAATCACTTGCTCGGTATAAGAACCTTGATCCGAAAGAATACGGAGTACATAACTTCCCTTAGCTATTTCGCTTAGGTCAAGTATGGTTCGCTGTCCCACATTCACTGAATTCAAAGACTCTGATAGAATCTCTTTTCCTTTTATATCATGTATGCTTAGCTGAACTCTGCCCTTTACCTGCTTGGCAAATTCTATGTTCAGTATTCCTTCGCTCGGATTAGGATAAGTGCGCACCTGACTGAAGTCTTCACCTTCATTCAATCCTACGGATAACTCAATGATTACTTCCTCTCTCTCAGAACTGCAATATTGCTCAGCTAAGCTCACCTGCCAATCATAGAAGAAGTAATACAAGTCATCGGCACTTCCAGCACCGGCATTAGTCCCTGTAATGCTTCCAAAGGTTGCAATAGGATATGGGAAATTTACTCCTGAAGGGTCATTGTCTCTCCACAATCCTGGGTCTCCTGATCCTCTTAAACTGTAATTAGTTCCCGCTGGAATCTCAAAATCTAGGGTCACATAGGATTCACCCGCTGGGATTTCCTGAGTGCTTGTCAAGATGATGTTCCCTCCTGAATTCCTTAATTGAATGGTTCTAGATTCAGTGACATCAGCATACACCTTCACAGAGTTCAAAATAAAATCCTCATAGGCATCGAAACGCAAATAGAAATTCGCATTCGTATGGTATTGGCCCATGCTCGGATTGTTATTTTCCTTTCCGCCTAATCCTGTTGGTCCTTCGTATAAGTTGCTCGCTTCTACCCAATACGATGTTGTAGCATTAATCACGGGTGTAGTGAAGTCAGCTCCTGTTCCAAGGACGGTTCCTCCCACTTGTAGATCATACCAACGCAATAGATCTCCTGTTCCCGCAGCGCTCAACGTAACCACTTGAGCTGACCCAATGACTACATCATCTGCACTTGGAATAGCGCTAGGTGAAGCCAATGTAGTTACTGTGATACCCTCAGAAGTAAAGCTCTCACAGACTCCGTTTATGGTCACCGTGTATTCTCCTGCTTCGGTTACAGTGATGCTTTGCGCAGTCTCGCCTGCATTGCTCCAACTATAATCAGCTGCTGAACTTGATGTTAAGGTAACAGAGGATCCATTGCAGAATTGCAATACTCCATCAGCAGAAACTGTAGGAGTCTCATCTGGAGATTGCTGAACTTGGATAGCCGCAGAGATGGAAGAACATGCTGTCGACATATCTGTGATTTGAACCATATATGATCCTTCGTTCATAACACTGATGGTACTTTCAGTAGATCCGTTCGACCAGAGATACGTATTGTTTGGGTCAGAACCTGCATTCAATCCCAAGGTCTGTCCAAGACAAAGTACAGTGGAACCTGATGCGGTGACGATAGCTGAAGGAGCGATGCACTCATTCTCTATCACCGTCAAGAATTGATCTACCAGTGGGTTCTCAATAACTTGATGAATACCTGATGTTGGCCAATCAATGACCACACTGTCTACTTGCGTATTCTGAGCCAACCCGAAGTTCATGTGTAGTGTATTATTCACACCGTATGACTCTCCTGCTCTTACTTCCCTCACTTGCTGTCCCCAAGGGCCATATGCACGCACTACGGTTCCAACAGCGCTTCGGTTAGTGATGGTTCCTTCTAAAACAACAGTCAAGAAATGATTGTCATTTCCATCATTGATCCATACTGCATCAGGAGTTGCAGAAGGAGAATTATAAATGTCTGCATAAGACCCATAGATATCTGAAAAACCATCATGATTGATATCTCCTACCGCGAAGCTCTCCATAGCCGATCCAGTGAATGCATTCTCAACCAATGTGAACGTATTATCTCCGTTGTTATGGAACAAGGCATGATCTGATCCCGTGATGAAGATGTCTAGATACATGTCGTTGTCAAAGTCTTTTAGCAAGCCTTGAATAGGAAGTCCTACCTCCGTACTTAACCCTGAACTCACATAGATGTCCTCATACTCATCGGAGTCATCAAGATTCATCAAGAGCATATTGGGAACGTCATGGTTCGTGATGAAAATATCAAAGTCCCCATCATTATCTATATCCCCAAAATCAGCCGTCCAAGATTGTGCTCCTAAGGCCAGGCCATAGTCTGCTGCGCTCTCGGTGTAGTTATTATTACCATCGTTCACATACAATTGATTGATACGCCTCGGGTCGCTAGGGTCATTCACTCCTTGTCTGCAATGAGCAATATAGAGATCCAAGTCACCATCTAAATCGAAGTCGGTGAAGGTAGAGCCATAATTCCCTGATCCATCCCAACCAATTACTGTAAGGTCTATCAAGGAAGCTCCAGAAATGGTCATATTTCCATCACCATCATTCTCCCATATCGCACTCTCATCAGTATCGGCACAGACATAGAGATCAAGATCTCCGTCATTATCCACGTCACCTAAGCTTGACCCTTGATAAAAAAGGCTATATCCTGTAAGGCCGGTGATGACCCAATCTGTACCGTCAGCGTTTGCTTTTGCATAATCAGGATTCTCCCCATTGACCCCTGAAAAGATGTCAGCATATCCATTGTTATCAGTGTCTGCGACTACCATACCCCATGCGTCTTGATTATCCATAGTACCACCTATATAGGCTGTCCATGTGCCATCCAGATTCTGGAATTCGATGCGCAGATTCTTGGCATCATCTAAGATTACAAGGTCATCTAAGCCATCGCCATTAACATCTTGAACCGTCACGGCATTGCCGCTGTAATGCGTGGGGTCAGTGAGTAAATTAACTTGATTATTGAAGGAAATCTGGGCGCTCAGAATGCCAATACATAGGCAGAGTCCCAAAGTTGAGAGTAGATTTTTATTCATTTTGTGCAGGAAATATGGTTTCAAAAAGGATATAAAATTAAGGAATGTATACATGGACCTGCATTTCGATTTATATCCACGCTTGAACTCCTGAGAATCTCATTCTGTTAAATTATAAGGCGCTTTTTGAGGAATAAATTCAAAATCACCTCTTTGGGTGAGCATTAAATTAATCGGTTAAGCGCGTTTATTCCCCTATAGCATTTGACGCATCAGGGGTGGCCTTTTCATCATGTATTTGAGAGCTCTAACAAATCCATCTCCTAAGTAGTTCCGATTGTTGAATCTATAGTTGAATTCATTCAAATATCTCACTATGTGTTTCTTAGATACGTGGTGGTGTATCCCTTTGATCCAGTTCTTCAAGCTGAAGATGTACCAATGTAAGTCAGTGAAGTTGCTGAGTTGGGAGAAAGCCAAGATTAAGTGGTCCCTTTTTCCCACGGCCTTGGGACATGAAGACCAGCCATCGGTCGTGACCAGTGCTTCTTTATTTACAGTGTTGTCTAGAGCCTTAGCCCATTCTTTTGCAGACTAATTTTCGATGACCTCAGCCGAGCCGAACTTTATAATGGGCTTTTCGTCATCTTCTGGATAATCAATTTGAAGCGCGACCATCACTTTCTTCTTCCTTCCCTTACTGCGTCCTGGAGCACCAGCTTCGTTAAAGAACGTGAGTCTTATGCCATCAACATAAAGGATATGCAAGGAATATCTGTTGTATAAAGTCAATTGAATTCAATAAAGAAAGTAG
>CALFHF010000142.1 GCA_937875855.1 uncultured Flavobacteriales bacterium | reverse complement strand
TTTTGAATCAATTTATCGCAATCAAGTCTTTTGCTTCTTTTTCTTAGCCGCTGGAAAAAGGATGTTATTTAAAATGAGCCTGTATCCAGCTGAGTTCGGGAAGAGGTTTAAGTCAGTTGGTGGGTCATTCACTCTATGTGTGTAGTCTTCTGGGTCATGACCTCCGTAAAAAGTCCATTGACCAACACCAAATTCTCCATGCACGTACTTGGCTGTTCCTTGCTTTGGACTCTCACCCATAATCAAGGTGCTCGATTTGATTAAGTTTCTTCTGAATGATGTTGTCTGACCCATGAATCCCTTAACGACTTGTGTGTGGTTTTGGCATAACATGGTAGGAACTACATCCCATTTGGCTGAAAAATCAAATAGAAAAAAGAAGTCATTCTGTTGTCCAACCTTGTTATGGATATCAGTTCCATCAATATCCGAGAATTCATATTGAAGCGGATTCTTCACCAAGGTGAAATCTTCAAATGCAAAACACTGATGAAATTCCAACTTAGCTTGAGCATTAGGGTCTGCAGGGTCTCCATCATACATAGATTCACAGATATCTGCACTCATAGCAGCTCGGGTAATATCGAAACTGTCAGTGCCTGAACACATTGTGAAGAGGTATCCTCCTCCAGCAACGTAGTTAGAGATATTCGTCACCACGGCCTTTTTCAATTCAGAAACTTTTGTAAAACCAAGAATTGTTGCAATGGCTTCCTGATCTTTTACCTGTTGCTGATACCATATCGCGTTCTTATAGCTGGCATAAAATTTTCCGTACTGACCAGTAAAGTCCTCATGATGAAGATGAAGCCAATCATAGGTAGGTAGCTTTCCTTGAATAATTTCTTGGTCATAAATAATCTCATAGGGAATCTCGGCATATGTCATTACCAAGGTGACGGCATCATCCCAAGGGAGCTTGCTCTTAGGAGAATACACGGCAATTTTTGGAGCTTTTTCAAGTTTCACTGTTTCCATATTCGCCTCAGGATCGGCTATCTCGTTCAAGATTTGAATAGCTTGAACATCAGCAAGAATCTGGTATGATACTCCTCGAATGACACATTCTTCCTCTACATCTTTATAATCCTTGATTAAGAAGCTCCCACCTCTATAATTCAAAAGCCATTCTACTTCAATGTCGTTCTGTAAGATCCAATAAGCGATGCCGTATGCCTTTAGATGATTCTTCTGACTATCATCCATAGGTATTAGAATGTGAGAGGCAATAGAAGCCAAACTCATAAGACAGAGAAAAGCGACAAGAAGTGTGCGTTGAAAATAAGTGTGCATAGCCATTAGCTTGTCAAAAATAACGCCAATATGGCTTTAGGTCAAATCAATCAAAAATCAGGTACATCATCTTGAATGAGATCCTCATTATTCCAGTCGTCATTCATCTTTGACTGGAGGGTGATGGTAGGGCTCTCATTAGAGAATCCCATAGAAGGTGATAGCGGGTCCAGCGGGTCATTGAAATCAAAAGCTTCCAGATCAGTGAACTTGGCCAAGGTGCTCTTAAAGGAAAGTCGAATCGTGTCCAATGCTCCATTTCTGTGTTTAGCGATAATAAATTCTCCAATGCCTTTCGTAGGTTGACCAGTATCATATTCTTGAATGCCATAATATTCAGGTCGGTAAATGAAGGAGACTAGGTCAGCATCTTGTTCTATTGCTCCAGATTCACGGAGGTCAGAGAGTTGGGGTTTCTTATCACCTCCTCTGGTCTCTACCGAACGATTCAGCTGTGAAAGGGCGATGACGGGGATGTTCAATTCCTTAGCGATACTCTTTATAGACCTAGATATTGTAGAAATCTCTTGTTCGCGATTCCCCTTATCTCCGCCAGCAGTCATAAGTTGGAGGTAGTCAATGATTACCATCTCTATATTATGCTGTTGCTTCAATCTTCGGCATTTTGCACGGAGTTCGAATACGGAAAGAGCAGGAGTATCATCAATGAACAAAGGAGCTTTGGACAATTTCCCTATTCTTGAGTGAATCAATTGGAATTCATCAGGTCTAAGATCACCTTTTCTCAATTTTTCAGAAGAAATCTCAGTCTCACTAGAAATAAGTCGCTGGACTAGCTGAATAGAACTCATCTCCAAAGAGAATACAGCCACAGGTCGCTGATGGTCTACTGCTATATTCCTTGCCATGGAAAGTACAAATGCGGTCTTTCCCATACCAGGACGCGCGGCAATGACAATCATATCAGATCGCTGCCATCCTGAAGTTATCTTATCTAGGTCCTTAAATCCTGAAGGCACTCCGCTTACTCCTTCATCTGTGTTCATGACATCTTGAATCTGCTCCAGAGCTTCTCGCATCAGCGAACTCATCTCATCATAAGATCTTTTCAGGTTGCTTTCTGATACTGAATAGAGTTTACCCTCCGTCTTGTCTAAAAGATCAAAAACGTCAGTGGTTTCATCATATGCTTCCTTGATAGTCTCATTACTGATGCGAATGAGTTCACGCATGATATACTTCTGCGTGATGATACGAGCATGTACTTCTGCATTTGCGGTGGAGGCAACCTTATTGGTCAGTTGAGCAATAAAGTATGGGCCGCCTACAACATCTAAAGTGCCGGTAGTCCTTAGTTTTTCAGTTACGGTGAGGATGTCAATGGGCTTGGATTCATTGAACAGATTCATCACAGCCAAGAAAATGTGCTGATGACGTGTATCATAGAATGCTTCAGGAATCATAGCATCTATGACATCATTCAATGCCTTGGAATCGAGCAAGATGGCACCTAAAACAGCTTCCTCTAAATCTAAAGCCTGAGGAGGTAGTTTACCACCGTCAATAGCTGCAGTTCCGTATTGCAGAGGACGACTCAGTCTGTCTGTGATTTTCTTTTTCTTAGTCTCTTCCATGGGGTTTCGAATGTATCATTCCTATCCATGCAATAAGACACGAGTTATCCAAGGGTTTCATTGTTCCTATGAACAGGGATTTTTAACAATTGTTAATGAAAGCTCTTCATAATGAGAATCACTAACTTTCGTAAATGTTCAAGCACATCCTTTTCGCTGTATTTGCAATTTTACTGCTTGCTACGTGCAAGAAAGAAGGCGATGATATAGCGCCAAGCATTCAGGTGATATCTCCAACCGATGCTGTGTTTATGAGCCTTCCAGATACTTTGAATGTTATAGCCATAATCAAGGATAATGTGGAAGTAAGAAGTGTAAAGGTGAGTCTAGTCGATGATGAGAATGTTTCGGTGGGCCCTAGTTTTACAAATACTTTCTCTAGTGCAGAAGTGAACTTCAATGTTGCTTTCATTATAGAAGATTTGAGTCTGGAGACGGGTTCTTATTTCCTTCAAATAACTGCAAGCGATGGTGAAAACGAAAGTAAATCATTCGTGCCATTGAGCTTAGTAGAAGTTCCAAAAGAAATGCTCGGGACGTTTTATTCATATCAAAACGGAAATCTATCAGCGCTCAGATATGATTTATTGAATGGCGATGGAGGAACCTTGAATCTAATAGAATCGAATGCGAAACATGATGTGCAACATATTCGTTCTCGTGTCTTTGTTAGTCAGTATGAAAACAGGTTTCTTTCTGCATACGAATATGGAAGTAGTTGGAGCTTGTTATGGGAAAGTGACCTCAGTATGAGTTCTCCAGGAGGTATGATTGAGAGCGTGGAGTTTGACAAGCACAGGGATGAAGTGGTGGTGAATACGGGTGCAGACGGAATTTTTCTTTATAGGTATAATGGGACTCTAAATGGGATGATTCCTATGGAAAGCACCGAAATATGTAGAGGACTGATCATATTCGATACTGAAATATGGATGGGAGTTAGCAGTCTAGGTGGCCAGAATAGTTTAATACAGGTTTACAGAGATAGTGGAGTTAGAGGAACTATACTACCCTTAAACTTCACACCTGGAATCATGAAGGATTACTCATCGACAAGAGTAGCTATGGCCATACCCAATGGAGATGTAGCGATAAAAAACATCCAAACTGGAGAGATCACTCCCGTTGATATTCCAGACGATAATCCCATTATAGCTATGGAAGTATACAATGGGGAGATATTCGTGCTTAAGACTGGTCAGCTATTCAGGGTCACGGCTGGTTTTCAGGTACAAGGACTCTTCAATGGAACAGATTTGAGAGACTTTAAAATAGATAGAGTTCAAGGGAGGATGATGTTAGTCATTGGGAATACATTGAGAACGTTTAATATTTTCCCTTGGATCAGTATCAATGAAGTGGGGCTTAATCCAGAAGCTATGGAGATATCAATTCTGTACAACAAGTGACTCTTCTTTTAATTTCAAGGACAGAATTCCTTTAGAAATTGAGGCGTTGAGTTCAAATCCAATCAAGAGGACCATGCTATTGAAGTATATCCAGAGACAGAATATGATAATGGAGCCTACATAACCATAGAGCTGGTCATAGCTCGCGTAATTGGTCACGAAGTATGCGAATCCAAAGGAAAGCAAGATCATGAGCACTGCAGCCACCAAAGTTCCAGCTGATAATACTGTCCAGCTTTTGGCGTCTACATTTCCTACATTATAAAGTAGGCTTATGGCCAACATGAAGAGAACAAAGATGATCAGGTAGTTGAGCAAATAGAAAAAGACTCTTTGAAACTGGAATTCGATAATCTTATGGTCACTCAGGTAGGAGTCGAGCCAATCGCTGATCGTGACAAGAGAAAGGGCAGTAATCACAAGAATAGCGAAGACAAGCATAATCAACAGGGAAACTAAAAATTGCTTGAAGGGGTGTCTTTTATTGACCAAGTTCACAGATTCGCTGAAGGCAGCAAGGATGGCTGAGACTGACCGGGAAGCATAATAGAATACTAGGATAAAAGTTATGGAAAGGACTCCTTGCCTCTTATTCATAACGAGGTCCACAATAGCATCCCCGAAAAGTGAGGATGCTTCAGAAGGGATTACTTGAAAAATGTATTGGAGTAGGAGATCTTGAAAATCGGCAGATATATATGGAATCAATGAAAAGAGCAGAATAATCGTGGGGAAGAAGGCCATAATAATCTGAAAAGAAATGGCAGATGCACGCAGTGCCAATGCACCATCGCTTAAGCCCTTGACGAAGAAACGAGCAACATTGAGAACACTCTGTCCATCAGATCCGGGAACCTTAACCCGCTCAGCATAGCTGAGAGAACCAGTGACAAGGCCTGATTTCTTGAAATCACTTTTCCACTTTTGAAACATCGAAATCTGCTTTTAGGCTGATGTCTAGGCTATTCATCTGGTGTGTCAATGCGCCCATAGAGATATAGTCTACACCACATAAGGCGTAATCTCGAATAGTATGTTCATCGATTCCACCTGATGATTCGGTCTCTCTTTTACCTGCAATCAATGAAACGGCCTCCTTGGTCATCTCTAAACAAAAATTATCTAATAATATCCTCCTGACTTTTGGGGCGTTTAAAATCTCCTTCACTTCATTCAGGTCCCTCGCCTCTACGATAATATTCATGGGTTTGTTTTGACTTCGCTGGTACGAGATGCAGTTTTCTATGGCAGTCGTTAGGCTTCCTGAGAAATCAATGTGATTATCCTTAATCATCATGGCATCATAAAGGCCATGTCTATGATTAGTACCTCCACCTATGCGCACAGCTTCCTTCTCAAAATATCTGAACAAAGGAGTTGTCTTACGGGTATCGAGAATCTTAGTCGAAGTCCCTTTGATAAGTTTCATCATCGCACGAGTCTTGGTGGCAATACCGCTCATTCGTTGCATCATATTGAGAATGAGACGCTCGGCAATTAACAGCTTTTGAACATTTCCGTGTATTTGCATAACGATGTGACCAGGTTGGAGGAGGTCACCATCTTGATTATGAGCTTGGATTTGAACGTCTTTGTCTATGATTCGTAAGATGTCTTGTGAGATTTGAAGACCAGCAATAACGCCTTCTTCTTTCAAAAGGAGCTTCATGGATCCCTGAGCTGATGAAGGAATGCAAGCCAACGAAGTATGATCACCATCTCTAACGTCCTCGGCCAAAGCTGCCTTTACAAAACCGTGTAAATCCATGGCTCAAAGCTAGGGATTATAGACTGCACCGATGTCAGGTAGTTTTATCGATTCTGACTTGACGTATAGTCAGTTTTCCCTCACGTTCTTCTACCTTATAGATTAAAGTGAAGTTTCCCTTGCTGGTGCTATATTCTGCGATGACATGTTGCTTTTTATTATCAAAAGCACTTGAGTGCAAAATATGATATGAATTGACAGGGTTTGACTTAAAGAAATGATGCAGAAGCATATGAGCCTGATGATTACTGATAACGCCACCTTTTCCACAGATATCCATATCCATCGTCTGAGCCAGATATGGTGAGATATTATTAATATCTGCAGACTTGAAAGCTCTGCTTATACTCTCTGTATCCTGAGACTGGCCAAGAACAGTGGTGCTTAGAAAAAGTATGAAGAATAGTCCTCTCATTGTTTCTCGAAATCAACAAATATCAGGCCGCTTGTGCTTGATATTGAAGAGCAATGATACCAATTCCGTATTCTTGCAAATGTCCAATCTCAATGAAAGATGCGAATCCGGATTCTGCATATAGCAAAGACCAACTCTAAAGAGATTGAATTCCTGTGCAAAGATTTTCAGAAAAGAGCAGGAAGGTTTATGAAATGTGAGATAGAAACTCTTCCAAAGATTAAGGGAGGGGGGAAAATGGAGGCTCATGATTTGAAAGTGAAGGAAGGTGAGTTGATATTGAAAAATATAGGCACTGGAGATTATCTCATGATTCTCGATGAAGGAGGAAAAACAATGGACTCTAGGACATTTGCCGAGTGGCTTAGATTACATTTCGTGAATGAAGCAAGGAGCTTAGTTCTAGTGATAGGTGGAGTATATGGTTTTTCAGATGAAGTGCACAGCCGTGCCGACACGAAATTGTCTTTGTCTAAAATGACTTTCAATCACGAACTTGCACTCTTAGTGCTATTAGAACAGGTGTACAGAGCAGCGACCATAATTCATGGTCACCCTTATCATAACGACTGAGTATCGAGCTCTTTCTGCCAAGCCCAGGCGCTTCTCATCATCTCATTTAGGTCACGCTGAGGGGACCATCCCAGAATAGATTTTGCTTTGCTGTTATCAGCATACATGGAGACCACATCTCCTTGTCGTCTAGGCCCATATTTGAAAGAGAGAGCAGCGTCATTGACTTTCATGAACGTATCAACAGTTTCCTGTACACTTAAGCCATTTCCTGTCCCCAGGTTGATGAAATCATAAGGTTCGTCTTGTTTGCCGTCTAATAAATGCCTCATGGCTAAAACGTGTGCATGAGCAATATCGGATACATGTACATAATCTCTGATGCAGGTACCATCTTTTGTGTCATAGTCATTTCCGTGAATGGTGAGGCAATCTCTATGGCCTGCAGCTGTCTGCGTGATAT
>CALFHF010000141.1 GCA_937875855.1 uncultured Flavobacteriales bacterium | reverse complement strand
TAAACTTTACAAAAAAGCTACTCTTTTTAATCTTCAAGATCTTCTGCCCATCCCGGCTGATGACTTAAAAGTTTATGACAAGATTTACTTTGAATTCGGTAATGAACTTTATTCTGAAGCTTATGCAAAGTTCCTTCCTGAAGAAGGAATAAGTATAGCTCCTTGCCTTGATCCTGATGTGCGCACTGATGCCATTCTATATGCTGAGATTGTCGCTGATATTCTTCCTTTCATTGAAGAGTATTTTCCAAATTCTCGCACAGGCGTGGTGGCAGGGAATAGAAGAGGATGTAGCCTATGGACTACCCGTGTAGTAGATGCTCTTAAGAGTATTCCGTCAGTCAATAATGCTTCTCAAAATGCTTGGGCTAGTATTGATGCGTTGACATTACATTTCTATCCAAAGACTGATAGTCTTATGAATATTCAGAATCCCTCAATGTATTCAATCTACTCCTATCGAGATCAATTATTGACGCTTTTGGCCAATGAATTCGAATCTAACTTTGAGGATAAAGCACTCTGGGTTACTGAAATGGGATTCACGGCTACTGAATATGTGGATCAAAGGCCATACATAGGTACTTGGTATGAGACACTCATGTTACTGAGCTTTATACATGAAATAGGCCTCCGGGAAAGATTCGTTCAAGACTATCTAGATCAATGTAATTGCTCTAACAAACGAAATGCTCTCCGAAGCAGTCCAATACTGCCTGACTTCAAAGATATTGAGATGGTTTTACTTCACACCGTTGGGGTGAATTACGCTGATGCTGATGCTGAGTTTCAAGGCTTGCTGAGAGGATTTGACTTGGATGGAGATGAAATAGTGGATCAATATAAAATATCCTCTATTGGGTTAGCAGCTTTGCTTTACAGACAATTCCTTTTACCTCAAGTAAATACTGGAAATATTGAGTTCAAAAAGAGTCTTCCATTGTTTCCAACTCCGACCTATGTTGATTCCTTGGAAATTACAAGAAGATGCGCGCTTCAGCCTAAACCTAAGGACCAGGTGTATTTCACAGGTGCCATCGGAATGCGCGCTTATCAAGCTGTTCAAGATCCTGGCAGATTGCAAGATATGTTCGTTAATATGACTGCAGACCCCATTAATGTCAGCTCTTGGAGTCTTCCATTTATGTCCAATGGGATTGTAGACCACGTATGGACATTTAAGGCCGCGGGTCTCTCCGAAGACTTACTCTTGCATATGGGTAACCTTCGTTCTGACTTATTCAGTTTGAATCCTGATGATGTATTACCAGCAGGTATGCAGGTTGGTCTAGAAGTGACATATTCCAATTCGAGCAGCAGTCTAATTATTCCTCCACATAGTGTTATGCTTGTAGGAAGAACAACTGCCTCTGGATTGCCGGTCGATGACCACGGAATGTCTGAAGAAGCCTATCGCTCTGGCGAAGAATCTTTGGGAATTAAGATCTTCCCATTGACCCTTTCGCAAGAAACAGAGCTTACCATTACTTCTGAATTTCCTGGAATGTATAGTATCCATGATGCCCTCGGTAGAATGGTCAGCAGTGGGACTATTCAAGAGCAACTGAGATTCAATACTTCAGGATTGAACCCAGGCGTTTATTTGGTGAATGTGTACCGCGAAGGAGAGCTCCCGAGCGTTGCCAAGTTCAGTGTGCTTCATTAAGTTCAGAGCATAGAACTTAGGCAGACTATCCTAGTCCATGACAGACAATGCACAGCTTTTTGGATTCCGAGAATTGAAGATATGCTTATTTAAATTTTCAGGTATTGGCAGGCTGAGAAAATATTTAATGTCTACATTTATGCGAACATTCGATCTAATACAAAAACAAATGAAGAAATCATTACTAATTCTAGCTATCGCTGGTGCTCTACCAGTTATGGCTCAGCAAAATTCAATGCTTCCACACCACATGAACTATGCAGTGAAGGCAAGCCCTGCACTTACTGGTTTCGAAGCTGTAACTGCATCAGATAGAGCGCAAACAAGTGCTATCAAGCCTTTTGAAGGACCAAGAGTGCTTCAGAGAAACATGACCTTGACTGAGGAAATCATCGGACAATCTACCTATGACCTTCAGACCAACGGGTGTAACCAAAACAGGTTGATCAGTATTGATGGTAACACTGTTGCTACTTGGACTCACAGTATGCAGACTCCACCAGCTTCTCCTGATAGAGGAAC
>CALFHF010000140.1 GCA_937875855.1 uncultured Flavobacteriales bacterium | reverse complement strand
AGCACTCACTTTGGCCCTGAGTCAATATTGTGGACTCATCTATACCGAGATAGAGACTGGAGTATGCTGTGAGATTGGCAGACAAGGAGTAGGGAGAAATGAGATTCTATGCAGATGGTTTGCACTTAGCCAGCCGAATTCGGGCTGTAACCTTATAAATGAATTCCCAATTACCGCTTTATATAGAATGTCATTATAAAGAAGATTATCCAGGTTCATATTTTTAGGCATTTCAGTGCGTGGATGGATGACTTAGGCATATGGAAAAAAATCATCAAGCAACATCGCTTTATAGCTAAGCATTGGTAAAAGAGGCTCCCTATGGATCTGGGCCATATACAGTAGATTGGAGTCTAGGACAGGCAGGACTCAACATCAATGTAATCGTAGAGTCTGATCAACTGGTTACCGCCCTGGTATCAAATATTCAAGGGAATATGCGCATGGATGAAGTTTTGATTGAAAATGCCCCAGACAGATTCACCCAGGAGGCCTTCTCTGTTTGTCAAGGAGAGTCCAATGTTTTTCCTGATGGATATACTTTGGAAAACATCACATATGCTACCTCATTCTATAGTGAATTACAAACGGCCAACAGATGCGATTCTGCAGTGATGACTATGATCACCCTCATTCAATTATATACGATTACCTCAACAACCAGTCTGAGTATTTCCTGCACTAATCAAGCAGATGCCAGCAGAGGTTCAGAGGTGCTGATGTCGTAGAGCCTATTCCTGGTGCTACATCCAACAGATATTACCCTCAAGAAGATGGAGACTACAGTGCAGAGATCAGCAAGAACGGATGCATAGATACAAGCACTTGTGTCGAATTTAATCCACCTATTGTGCTATTAAAGGATTTCAAAGTCATCCGAATCCAAATATGGGACAATTCACTCTTTCCACTGATGAAGGTCAAGATACCACACAGGTTGAGATCAGGAATATGGAAGGCAGAAAAGTATACAGCAGACATTTGGGTTATGAGATTAAGAAAACGTTGACTCTGCCCTTCGAGCGAGGCATGCATTTAATCATCATAATCACTGAGGATGGACTGATGACGAGTAAAAAGATGATTATCCACTAAAAACTAGTTTCAACTGCGTACCACAAATATGGAATCAGCGAATTTCTGGGACACATTTTCTTCTCTCCCATCATAAGCGATGACCATAGAGCCATCGAAGGATTTACGGTCCTTGACCTGAATCTCACTGCTGAGGGCCAGCCCTATCTCCGAGACATAGCGAAGGAAAGCTACTGAGCCATCATCGACTGAGACTAGTTTACAGTGATCCCCTTTGGACAGGGAAGAAAGCATGAGTCTTTCTTTAACATGATAGTTTCCTTTTTCATCAGGAATAGGGTCTCCATGTGGGTCATGCTTCGGAAAACCTAAGAACTTATCCATTTCTCTAATCAGCTTTATGGAACGTATATGTTCCAATTGCTCAGCCACATCATGCACTTCATCCCAAGAGAAATTCATATGTTCATGTAGAAAGGTCTCCCATAACCTATGTTTTCGGATCAGGTTCACCGCCACTATTTGTCCTTTATTACTTAGCGATACCTTGCCATATTTACTGTGTTCCACTAGGCCTTTTTCTCGGATTTTCTTGAGCATTCCGCTGACTGATGCAGCAGAGACGTTTAACAAAGAAGCAAGGTCCTTGCTCTCGGTAGGACCTGAATTCTCTTTTTCCTGCAGTTGGAAAATGGCTTTCAAATAGTCCTCTTCATGCTTAGAAAGCGGCTTCAAGTCGGGCATTGGAGTGTATTCAGTAGATTTGTGTGAAACAGAAGCCCAAAAGTAATCTCTCTTCGGAATAAAGTGGGCGGCTAATTTCTTCAGGGCAAAAGCTTTCTATTCAAGAAAGATTGTCGTAGTATTGCCACCCGAAAAAATGACAGGTCATGGACGCCATCAAGAACATAGAAAAGGAGCTATTCACTAAGAATGAGCTGCCCGCATTTAAAGGCGGAGACACCGTAACAGTGCACTACAAGATTAAGGAAGGAGCTAAGGAAAGAATCCAGCTTTTCCAGGGAATCGTTTTACAGAGAAGAGGTACCGGTATGACCGAGACTTTCACTGTTAGAAAGATGTCAGGGAGCACAGGTGTGGAGAGAATTTTTCCCGTGCATTCTCCTTTTATTGAGAAAATTGAGCGCAATAAGGAAGGAGATGTACGCAGAGCACGTGTCTTCTACTTGAGAGAACTGAAAGGTAAGGCTGCTCGAATCAAAGAGAAGAAGCACTACACTAAGAGAAAGGACGCTTAATCCTTTTCTTCAAAGAACTTAAGGATCCCGCCCTAAAAAGGCGGGATTTCTGTTTTTATACCTGACTCATGCCATGTTAGATTTCATAGGTTAGTCACCTAAAAACAATCACAAAGAAGATCGGATGCCTCCAATCTTGCTGAACACATAAAGAATAGCTCGGATGCACATCGTGAAGCTCTTGAAAAACTCAGGCAGACCGTCATAAATAACACTCCGAAAGGCTTCCATGAGGAAATGAGCTTTGGAA
>CALFHF010000139.1 GCA_937875855.1 uncultured Flavobacteriales bacterium | reverse complement strand
CATCAATCAAGTAAGTATCTACAGTATTGAAATCCTTAAGTATGGCCGAAGACCATGAATCAAAAAGCTCAAATGGCTCAGGGTCCTCCATGATTTCTTGATAGGCCTGATAGAGTATCAATCGTGCCTTGAGCGGGTCAATAAGGCCTACTTCTTGCTCCTTGTGAAGGAGGTCTTCCAAGGTCAGGCACTGCGGAGTCATCACAGGCTTGTCTAACCTCTGTGCTAGAGCACGATGGAAAAATGTAATCGCCCTGCGACTAGGGAGAATAAGGGCTTGATCTGTCAATGGAATCCCATTGGACAGCATCTCATCAACCACTTGTTCTAGAAATGTTTTCATAGGATTCTGAGCTTGCCAAGGTAAGACCATTCGGTGAAAACTCCTGCACTTCGCTAATAATTCAAGGCTTGACTTCAGTTCAAAGTGACATTTGGATCTATATTTGAATCCATCATGTATAGATTATTCCTACGCCCTCTTTTCTTCATTTTTTCTCCAGAACGCATCCACTATTTAAGCATGGATTCACTGGCTTTCTTATGCCGCATTGCTCCCTTTCGCTTGTTCATACGATTTCTTTTTAGCGTGGATGAAAACCCTCAATTGGCAAAAGATTGCATGG
This sequence comes from uncultured Flavobacteriales bacterium, assembly GCA_937875855.1. GTDB lineage: Bacteria > Bacteroidota > Bacteroidia > Flavobacteriales_D > JABDKJ01 > JABDLZ01. The sequence continues at coordinate 8,982 of CALFHF010000139.1, read as the reverse complement.
GTTTAAAATTTTCTAATCCAGTGGGATTGGCGGCAGGATTCGATAAGGATGCCCGCTATCTGGATGCCTTGTCGTGCTTAGGATTCTCTCATGTAGAAGTAGGTACTGTGACGCCCAGACCTCAAGTAGGAAATCCAAAGCCTAGGCTTTTTAGACTTCCTGCTGATCAAGGCTTGATCAACAGAATGGGCTTTAATAATCAGGGGCTTGATGCCATGGTGGAGCGACTAAAGTATCGCCCTAAGAACTTGATTGTGGGAGGAAATATTGGCAAGAATAAAGATACTCCCAATGATCAAGCAGTTCATGATTATGTGACGTGTTTTAATGCCTTATATCCATTTGTAGATTATTTCGTGATTAATGTCAGCTCACCCAATACACCAGGACTGCGAGAGCTGCAGGAGAAAGAACCCCTCAAACGTATTATCAAGGCAGTATTGGATCAGAAGAAATCTAAGAATCTAACGTGTCCTGTTCTCTTGAAAATCGCTCCTGACTTAACTGAGGGACAGCTTGATGATATATTGGATATAGCCAAGACCGAAGGACTCTCTGGGATTATCAGTACGAATACGACTATCTCACGTGCAGGATTGAAAACACCACGTGCTGAAATAGAAGCTATAGGAAATGGCGGTTTGAGCGGAAAACCTCTACAAGCGCATTCTAATGAAGTGCTAGAATACCTTGCTGGCAGAAGACATGAAGGCCTTATTCTAGTGGGAGTTGGAGGAATTTTTACGGGTCCCGATGCTTTAAATAAACTAGATGCTGGAGCTGATCTTGTGCAGGTTTATACAGGCTTTATCTATGAAGGACCATCTATGTTGGTCAACATATGTAGGTGTCTTTTGGAAAGAAAAGCCTAACTTCAATTCTGTTAAAATCAGGTAACATGAAAAAGTTTCTCCTTAATCTCTTGGGTTCCATTTTCTTTTTAACCGGAACGGCACAACTCGTTGTCACAGATAGCATAGACAGCGCTATTCTCACACAGTGGCTTGAAGGTGCCAATATCAGTATAATCAATGCCAACATAGAATGTGCTGGAAGCTCTATTGGAACATTCACTTACTCTGGGCTTGACTTAGGAATAGGACAAGGTGTACTTTTGTCTTCAGGGGCGATTCAAGAGGCTGTAGGCCCTAATGACGCTTCAAGTGCCTCAACAATCACGAATAATGCATACACTGATGAAGACCTTCAAGAGATTGTAGATGTGTCAATCAATGATGTGTGTATAATCTCCTTTGATTGCGTTCCTGACTTTCAATACCTCATGTTTGACTATGTTTTCGGATCTGAGGAATATCCTGAATATGTCAACTCTTTCAATGACGGTTTTGCTTTCTTCGTGAGTGGGCCAGGCATAAACGGGCCATACAGCTATTCGGGAGATAATTTTTGCACAATTCCTAATACTAGCCTACCTGTCACTATTAACAATGTCAATAACGGAAATGGAGATTGCTTTCTGGGAGGACCGGCTGGTCCATGTATGAATTGCGAATTCTATATTGACAATTGTGGAGGTGAGGACCTCCAATATGATGGGCTTACCATTGTACTTCCAGGTCTTGTAGAAGTTCAAGCTGGGGAGACTTATCACGTTAAAATTGGAATCTGCGATGCCTTGGATTCTGTTTTTGATTCAGGTGTGTTCATTCAGAAACAATCCTTTCGTTCAGAAAATTTGCTTTCCTTAGATGACCTAAAAAATTCTGAGAGAATCAGTCTGAATCCTAATCCCGCATTTGATGAATTCACGCTGCATGGACTACCCCTGGACACATATCAATTCAAAATTATCGACATACAAGGAAAGTTGATCAGCACGCAGCGCAAACAAGTGAACGGTGATATGATCATCGATATCATTTCTTTGGCCCAAGGAAGATATCTCCTGCTCATGAATGCGCAATCAGGTGAATCATTTATGACTGAATTCCAGAAGAATTGAATCCACTATGAGTGACGGGAAAGTGAAGTTGATAGAGTGTCCGAGAGATGCCATGCAAGGCATCCATGAATTCATTCCCACAAAGCATAAAATCGCATATGCCCAGAGCTTATTAGCCTGTGGTTTTGACACCATAGACGTAGGATCATTCGTTTCGGCTAAGACAATTCCTCAGTTAAAAGACACGGCCGCAGTTCTTAAGGGACTTGACATGAGTCAGACTTCCTCTAAGCTTCTTGTAATCGTAGGAAATGGGCGTGGAGCCGAGCTTGCTTGTGAGCATGAAAAAGTGAGTTGCGTAGGTTTTCCTTTCAGCATATCTGAGACTTTTTTAAGGCGAAACATAAATAGCAGCATTGAAGATTCATTGAAGCGATTAAGCACTATCAAGGACCATTGCATAAAGAATAATAAAGAGCTCGTATTATATATTAGCATGGGCTTTGGAAATCCCTATCAAGAGCCTTGGGATGTGAATATCGTCATAGGCTGGTGTTATAAACTCGTCAAGCTTTTTGATGCAAAAATCATCTCGCTTTCAGATACTATAGGGAGTTCTACGCCTAAAAGTATCTCCTACCTGTTTAGCAATCTGATTCCTGAATTACCCGATGTAGAATTAGGAGCTCATCTTCACACTACTCCTACTTCATGGCATGAGAAAGTGGATGCAGCAGCTAAGAGTGGGTGTGTGCGTTTCGATGGTGCCATCAAGGGATATGGCGGGTGTCCTATGGCAGCTGATCGCTTGACCGGAAATATGCCTACTGAACATCTGATTGAGTATTTCAATGCACTTCCTTCAGGGTCGGGCATAGAAAAAGGGCCATTCCAAAAAAGTATGGAGATGGCCCTAGAAGTTTTTCCTGGGTAAGTACTCAGTTTACTTTATATACCCAACTCCACAGATCCTCTTCTTTACCTCTTTTGAGATCTTCAAGGAAATTCAAAATCCGAATTGAAAAATCATCTTCAGCGAACGATGGAAGATTGTAATCCACACCATCATATCCGATAGACTTTATTCGAGCAATGGTAGCTGCAGTTCCCGTACCGAAGGCTTCTTTCACTTTTCCTGCTTTCAATAGACGTGTCAATTCTTCAACATGTATACTGCTTTCATTGATTTCATACCCCCAACTCTGTGCGATTTTCAAAACACTATCACGGGTTATTCCTGGAAGAATAGTTCCACTAGTAGTTGGTGTATATAAGGTGTCATCTACGAGGAACATCATGTTCATAGTACCCGATTCTTCAATATACTTATGCTCTTTTGCATCAGTCCAGATTAACTGGTGATATCCTTCCTCCTTCGCTTTTCTGGCTGGATACAGAGATGCTGCATAGTTACCAGCTGCCTTAGCCCGTCCAACTCCTCCTTCGCATGCACGGCTGTACATGGTCTCTATCTTAACCTTCACTGGCTCAGTATAGTAAGATCCAACAGGACATGTGAAAATCAAGAATTTATAAGTCTCCGATGGCTTAACTCCTAGATAATTATCCGTAGCAAACATGAAAGGTCGGATATAAAGACTTGTTCCAGCCTTATTAGGAATCCATTGACTATCAACTTTCAGAAGTTCAAAGACGGCTTCAACAAAAAGTTCTTTAGGAATTTCAGGCATACACATACGCACTGCAGAAGCATTCATTCTAGTCGCATTGGCATATGGCCTGAAGACCATCGTTTCTTTTTCTAGGTTTCTGTATGCTTTTAGTCCTTCGAATATTGATTGACCATAATGCAAGGCAGAAATGGCTGGCGAAAGCTCCATAGGCCCATATGGTTTAATCTCCATGTCTGACCATTTACCATCCACATAGTTCATTTCGAACATGTGGTCGGCAAAGACTTTTCCAAAAGGGATATTGTCCTCATCCAATTCATCAATCCTGCTTTTTGCAACTTTGGTGACTTTAAACTTGGAGGATAGAGTTTCGATGGTGTTCATAGAATGGCTTTGCTTAGCGTTTGTCAAAGTATATACAGATAGTTGATATTTGTTATCTCTATCCAAGGCTAAATTACACATTGACAGCACAAGCGACACAGGTTTTAACCACATTTTGGGGTTATTCTTCATTCCGCCCCATGCAGGAAGACATTGTGAACAGCATAATTGCTGGTCATGACACCCTTGGATTGCTACCCACTGGAGGCGGTAAATCTGTCTGTTATCAAGTGCCTGGGCTCATGTTACCTGGTATTACGCTTGTCATCTCCCCGCTCCTCGCGTTAATGAAAGACCAGATTCAAGGATTGAAGTCCAAAGGCATCAAAGCAGAAAGTGTCACTTCCCTTCTCTCGTATCGTGATATGGACCGAATTTTAGATAATTGTGTCTACGGTGACGTGAAATTCCTCTTTGTTTCTCCTGAACGATTGCAGAATGATTTGTTCAAAGCCAGATTCGCTTTGATGAAAGTTAATCTTATCACAGTAGATGAAGCGCATTGTATTTCTCAATGGGGACATGATTTTAGGCCTGCATATCGAAACATCAGCAGCATAAGAGAACTGAAACCCAAAGTGCCGATTCTTGCTCTGACCGCTACGGCTACTAAAGAGGTCGTCATCGACATTCAAGAACAATTAGCTTTCAAAAAAGGCAATGTTTTTCAAAAAAGTTTTTCTAGGGATAACATACGATTTGCGGCCCTTGAGCAAGAAGATAAGCGAGGTGCGCTTTTCCGCATCATGAAACGACATAAGGAGGGCTCAGCTATTGTATATGTGCGCAATAGAAGAAGGGCTAAGGAACTTGCTGGCGACTTAATTCAGGAAGGACATAGCTGCACATACTATCATGCCGGGCTAAGCAATCTTGAACGAGAAAAGGCTCAAGATGAGTGGATCAAAGGCAGTAAGAAAATTATCGTAGCCACCAATGCCTTCGGGATGGGTATCGATAAACCTGATGTGCGCACAGTAATTCACTATGACCTGAGCGATAGCCTAGAGTCCTATTATCAAGAAGCAGGAAGAGCCGGTAGAGATGGTGAAACGGCTATAGCTGTGCAATTATTCCACCTTCGAGACATGGAGGAATTCAGGATACAACTGGATCGTAACTTCCCAAGTGTGGAGGATGTGAAAATGGTGTATCAGCGTTTAGCTGATAGTCTTTCCTTGGCCTCTGGTTCTGGACAGAATGAGACTTTTCCTATAGATATTTCCGAACTGTCTTCCCGCTGCAAACTTGATGTCTTCGGGACAATAGGTGCGCTGAAGACATTAGAACTAAATGGATTTATTGCCTTGCATGAAGGACTGAGTACTCCCAGCCGAATCCAAATGACTTGCAATCGCAGACAATTGGATGATTTAGACCCTGACTCCAGCCCTATGACTAAGGTCTTGCACTTGCTCATACGAAACCACACAGGGCTTTTCAGTTCGCCTACAGTAGTTCGTGAGGAGGAATTAGGACGTAAAGCCGGAATGAGCACAAAGGATATTCAGAGCGCCTTAGAACAAGCTCAACTGACTGGACTATTAGAGTATGTTGCACGCAAAGGAAGTTCAAGCATCACGTTCCTACTTGCACGTCATCACCATAGCGACCTGCGTCTAGATGTGAAAGCGATGCAAGAACGCAGAGCCCGTCAGACCGATAAAGCTGAATCGCTTATGCGCTATTTCATGAATGATTTTGAGTGTCGTGCACGACAGATGCTGAGCTACTTTGGTGAGAACGTAAAAGAAGATTGCGGAAGCTGTGATGTGTGTACCCGCAGAAAAGAGAAAGGCAAGGATCAAGGTCTATGGTCCAAGGATATAAAGCTCCTAAAAACATTGATCAAAGAACCTATCAGCTTGGATGATCTCAAGGTTCATTTCCCTCTTCATGACCCCGTTAGATCACAGCTCTTTCGTTGGCTAATAGACAAAGATTATCTCGCTGTAGAAAAGGGAAAAGTGAGGTGGAAGAAAGAGAAGCTGGACTAATTCCTAATTCAAGGTTCAAGGTTCAAGGCCTGTGCTGAGCAAGGTCTGATTTCGTATTGGCCTGCAAAGTGAGTAGTCGAAGTATTCAAGGTTCAAAGTTTAATGCTTGAAATTTCTTTTCATTTTGATTCTCATTTTGATTCCCATTGTGATTTTGATTCTCCCGTTTGCGCGGATTTATACCGCACATGCGGGAGTGATCCGTGCTGGTGAATGAGTCGGTAAAAGTTGACCAGAAAGGCTACACTCCATGAATACGTGAATTATCAAGAATGCGAAAAAGGCCAAGCAACTCGATGGGGTCTCCGACCCCTAACCTGATTTATTATAAAGCTATCAAAGAAACACAGACATTTTTTTTGCCATAAGGACAGGGGTCAGAGACCCCATCGTACTATATCCCTTAAATCGAATATTTTTAGATTTGAAAAGAATCATAATCTGATGGTACTAGAAACACTGTCCATAATTTCACAAGCACGGATTGCGCAAGCTAAATCCGCGCGAACGGAAAAGTGAGGTGGAAAAAAGAGAAGTTGGATTGAATTCTAAATTTGAGGTTTGAAGTTTGACTCACATTTTCATTTTGATTCCCATTTTCATTTTGATTCTTCCCTCGTAATCATTTGAATAATCAAACTGAAAAGTATCACCGCGAAACATCCCACAATATTATACCAGAGATAGCCCATGGTTAGCCATGTTGGCGCAATTTCATAGGCATTCAGATAGTGTATGTAGATGACCAATATCTCTGCAAGTATCGCAGCGATAAAAACTGCGTTTCCTTGCACTCTTTTCACATAAAACGCCACTAAAAATATTCCTAGAATCGTTCCGTAGAAGAGGCTTCCTAGCAGATTTACTGCTTGGATTAGATTCTCAAAAAGCGAGGCTGTGGTTGCAAAAAGTATGGCCAATATTCCCCATAACAACGTGAACCATTTTGAGCTGCTTAAGTAATGTTCTTCGCTGCCTTTTTGATTTACTGATCTCTTATAAATATCTATAGTCGTAGTGGTGGCCAATGCATTTAACTCTGACGCTGTGGATGACATAGCCGCTGAGAACATTACCGCGAAAAGCAAGCCTATCATTCCTACGGGAAGGAAATCCATCACGAAGGTCATGAAGACATAATCTTTGTCATTGCTTTCTTCCTCTGGCGCCACTTCTTCTATGATTCCAATGGCCTTCCCGCGAATCTGTTTCGCTGAATCTTCTAGCATCAAAACCTGCGACTGTGCGGCTCTGTACCTAGGTTCATCCTCGGCATGAATGCCATCGAGCATTTCGTAGAGTTTCTCTTCTTTCTCTTCTTGAACGAGAAGATAATTCGCCTCTGCTTCGCTCCATCTATCAGACTGATCTGATTGCATTACTTTTTCTTGGGCCACCTTGTTAAAGAACATAGGCGGAGCATTGAATTGGAAAAAGACAAACACCATTACTCCAATAAAAAGTATCACGAATTGCATGGGTACTTTCAAGAGTCCATTCATGATTAATCCCAAGCGACTTTCACTCAATGATTTTCCGCTCAGATATCGTTGCACTTGACTCTGATCTGTCCCGAAATAAGACATGAATAAAAATAAAGCTGCTGTCATTCCTGACCAGAAAGTGTAGCGCTCATTGATGTCAAAACTGAAATCAACCATTTCAAGTTTCCCCATCTTTCCTGCCACATGAAGCGCATCCTTAAATCCAACATTACTTGGCAATAGATAGATTACCATGATCCCAGCGAGAATCATTCCTCCCATCATGACAGCCATCTGCTGCTTCTGGGTTTGAGTCACTGCTTTGGTTCCGCCTGATACGGTATAGATGATGACAAGTATTCCTATGAAGATGTTAGTCCATGTGAGGTTCCAGCCGAGGAGCGTGCTCAGAATGATGGCCGGAGCATAGATGGTAATTCCAGCCGCCAATCCCCTTTGCACGAGGAATAACAAAGCTGACAAAGTGCGTGTTTTAAGATCAAATCTACTTTCAAGAAACTCATACGCGGTGTAGACTTTGAGCCGATAAAAAATCGGAATAAAGGTCACCGAGAGTATGATCATCGCTACTGGCAACCCAAAATAGAATTGAAGAAATCCCATGCCATCAGCGTAGGCTTGGCCTGGCGTAGAAAGGAAGGTGATGGCGCTGGCTTGAGTGGCCATGATAGAGATTCCTATTCCCCACCACTTGGCTTCATTTCCTCCTTTCAAATAGGAATTCAAGTCTTTACTTCCGCGCGTTTTCCATGTGCCGTACGACACGATGAAAAGCAATGTCCCTAAGAGTACCGTCCAATCAATCCAACTCATACGAAGAACTTAGGAAGGAAATAACAGAAGACGACCATGCATGCGAGCACAAAGAGAAGCAGGAAATACCAGCCTCTCCAAGACTTGAACACAGGAGGCTTTTCTTCAGTCATGAGCTGGCAATTCTATCATGTTCACCATCAAGCGATAGGCTCCAGGAACACCTGCAGGCAACTCTCTGAAAAAAGAAATTCCTGTGTAGATGAAATTCCCTTTGCCATATGGAGCAATGAGCAATGCTCCATCTTTAGCGCTTTCTCCTTTGTCATGCCATGATAAGATTGACTTGAATTCATTGGCCCACTCATCAGGAAAATATAGTCCTCTTTCTTGTACCCAATCCTCAAAATCTTTCACTGTAATCGCATTGGGCGCCAGCATCACAGCATGATCTTTTTCTAAGAATTTCACCTCCGCATCTTCCTCGGTTACACGGTCTCTAGACAGATGAATTTTGTACGGACTAAACTCCTCCGTTTTCATTTCATGGCGTGTATTGTACTGAAGTATAACGTTGCCACCATTCATGCAATACGCATCAAGGATGGGAACGTAATCGCTTACTTTTTCATCTACATTGAAAAGTCGTATTCCTGTGATGATGGCTTTGTATTTTTCTAATCCACCAGCTTTCAATTTGAACTCATCTAAAAGCTCTACTTCATATCCCAAGGAAGTTAAAGACTCCGCCACTTTATCACCTGCTCCTGGAATGTATCCTATCTTCCCTCCTGCCCTGTTCACGT
>CALFHF010000138.1 GCA_937875855.1 uncultured Flavobacteriales bacterium | reverse complement strand
TCATTTTGTGTTTTGTTTATAACATATGGATATGATGACCTTTGTTCCGCATATATCCCTTATGGCCTGACTAAAATATGAAATTATCCATTGGACTCTTTACCATTTTTAATGTGCTGTCAGCCACATGGGTGTAAATCTCTGTCGTTTTAGTGCTGTTATGCCCTAAGAGTAGCTGTATTTGTCTTAAATCAGTTCCTTGCTCTAATAGATGCGTGGCAAAGCTGTGTCGTAGTATATGTGGCGTAACTTTCATATGTACTCCAGCTCTTTTCCCCGCTTGAATAACCACTTTTAATACGCTGCTCGCTGTATATGGGCCTCCATATTCTCCTTCGATCAGGAATTCTTTAGGCCTGTATGTCCTATAATAGTCTCTCAGTGTTGAAAGCATGATAGGAGAGAGAATGGTATATCTATCCTTCCTTCCTTTGCCATTCTCTACACGTATAACCATGCGCTTACTGTCTATATCCTTTACTCTCAGCGCTATCAATTCACTTCTCCTCAAGCCTGCAGAGTATAGCAAGCCTATGATGCATTTATGCTTGAGGTTAGGACAACGCTGCAACATATCCATTACCTCTTTTAGAGCAATGACCTTAGGTAAGCTATGTCTCTTTCTAGGTCGCTCTAGCGCATAGAACCTCCCAGGCATGCCCATGACCTTTTCATAATAGAACTTGATGGCGTTTAGGCTTTGGTTCACCAGGCTATCGCTCACACCTTCGCGTATCAGCCCTTGCAGATACTCACGTATGTCTTTTTCATCTAATTGATTTAAAGGCATGTCAGGATAGCTGTTCAGGAAATGCTCAAAACGGGAGACATAGGTCTTCGCAGTCTGAAGGGCATATCGCTTAATCTCTAGTTTATCAAAGTAGGAGGCAGGGCAGGTGCGCAGTCCTGCCTGCTCAGGCCTCGTGCGCAGGTCATGTAAGCTGAGAATGGGATTGTCATAGATGAGCGGTCGCTCTTTGAAGAAATAGTTTCCGTTTACCCATACTTCTCCCTTGAATGTACTGAAGATGAGATCTATGTTCTTAGGTTGGTTAGCCATATGCGATAGATTCAGCTCCTCGTCCCATGCAACATCAGGTAAGGTGTTCATGAGGGCAGTGATGACCTTGTCAGGATGGTGCCTGAGTCCAATGCGCTTCTCTTCCTGGATCAAGAGATGTATGAGCGTGACCGATCGCTTATAATGGTTCATGCCTGCGAATAAGAGAAATAAATGGATCAGTGCGGAGTGAAAGCCGTAGATTTATACGGATAAATAAAAATTCTACGGATAAATATGGGGGAAGAAAGACACTGCATAGCATGTAATGACATCCTAGAAGGGAGGGTAGATAAAATCTATTGCAATGAGTATTGCAAATCAGCCCATCATTATCAAAAGAAGAAAGAAGGCAAAGTGAGTCTGTTCAAAAAGATAGACAGGCAGCTTAAGTTAAATAGACGCCTCTTAGATCATTATAATAAATCAGGAAAGTCAACAGTACGTCAAGAGGAATTGATCAACGCTGGTTTTGATCCTAAGTACTTCACGCATTATTGGAAGAACAAAGAAAAACAGGTGTATCTGTTCTGCTATGAGTATGGGTTCTTGAAACTTAGCGAGACCGGAAAAACGAAATATCTTTTAGTGAAGTGGCAGGGGTATATGGAAGAGGAGAGTACAGGCCCTCACGCCAAGGCGTGACCTTCGCTTCGCTGCGGTAGGCAATAGTTTTTAGGCAATAGGCAATAGTTACTGGGCAATAGATTTCATTCAGTAGTTAAAATGGAATTACAACTTCAAATCTCAAATCCTCAAACACTTCGACTGAGCCAGACTATGAGAATGAAATGTAGTCACTAGTTATCAGGCACTAGGCAATAGTTATTGGTCACTAGGCAAAAGGCAATAGGTGTTGGGCACTAGTCAATAGGTGTTGGGCAATAGTTTTAAACGATAGCTCAAAACGGAAGAACAATCTTCAAATTCTCAATTCTCAATTCTCAATTCTCAAATCGACCCACCCTCTTCACCTAATCAAAAGAATACTCCCCTGAACTTCCTCGGTATGATTATCGAAGACGGAGCGCACTTTGAGCCTATAGGTATACACTCCATTAGGAGCGAAGTATTCACTGCCTTCTTGGCCTGAGCCATTCCAGCCTTCAGCCATGTCCGTAGAAGCGAACATCTGCTTACCCCAGCGATCATAGATGACTATACTATAGAACTGCATATCTACTGCATGTCCTTCTATGAGATAAATATCATTCACATCATCCCCATTAGGGCTAAATGCATTGGGCAAATAATACCCATAATGCTCTTGCATGAAATGTGCAATTACCGTGTCATTAGCTGCGAGCGTAAACTGAATCAGCTCGTTCTTGTTATCAGGCGCTGGAATGTGATGTGCTAATTCCCAATTCACTAAATCATAGAATTCCTTAGACACTGCTTCTAAGTTCATATTGAAATTAGGGTCATAGAATTTCTTAGTGATGGGGTAATAACTGAGCAAGGTGTCGTTCAAGCTGATCTGTCCTTTGCCCACAGGCTCTACTACGAAGGTTAAGGAGTAATTCGCATCTTCTTCAAAGTGGGCAGTGATTACATCATCCTCCGTGAGCGTGAATCCATTGGCCGCGATATCAGCAGGGGAGAGCAGGACATTATTTAAAGTCCATCCGGTAAACGTGAAATGAGAAGATTCAAATGCCTCCATCATATAGTCAGTTCCGGCAAGAAGCTGTCCTGTGTTGTAGGGCAGAGCATAATGGGCTATTCCTTCAAAGCTGATGTATCCTCCCTCAGCAGGATCGGCTTGAAAAGTGACATTATAATTTTCTAATTCATTGAAAACTGCAATAATGACATCTGTAGTATCAGCTGCGAAGATGGTGGTGTCATTAAGCATATCGGGTAATACATGATTCTCTGTTTCCCAATGATCAAACTCATAGAAGCTCCCCAACGCGTTGGCTACTAGAGCCTGTGGCACGATCTCAGGCACGGTTACAGCAGTAGGCAAGGATGAGTATAAGGTAGTGCCTAACTTGATGGTACCTGCTCCTGCTGGCTCCACATCTAGGATTACATCCCAGGTGTCAGATACGAACCAAGCCACAATAGTGTCTTGCTGTGTGAAGGTGAAGGCTGCAGTGTCCACAAAATAATCAGTGAGCACATGGTTATTTAATTCCCAATGGCTGAATACATTGACCCCATAAGCATTAGCCTGCATGTCAATATCTAAGTTACCAAAGTATGTTCCTTCCCAAGGGAATTCGGTCATTTCTATGGTGTTAAACTGCACCCAACCTGCACCCGGAGGTTGCACTTCTACGACAAGCGGAAAAGGCCCAGTGACGTCATAACAATCAAGCATTCCACTATTTAATGCCGCACAACGGTCTTCAATGAATTGACGAATGGTCTGCACATTAGCTTGCCATCCTGCTACCGTTCCACCCCAGCGATCTACTTGTCCTTGCATCTCAGGAGCTATCATTTCAGTAAGGCTGTCCAAGTGATGTACCATATACTCACAGGAGAAATAGGTCTGCGAGAGGTCTACGAAGCGACTCACGTAATCGTTGTAGAACTCTTCATTGTTCATTAATGCATTCAGGATAGGCACGTGTCCTTGTCCCCCCGGATCTCCTATAGTCTCAGGATTACATGGGTCAGCCTCAGGGCTGATATCTGGAATTCCTGTGAAGTTGATGTATTCGCCAAAGGAAGCATCGTTATCCCAAAGGATGTAACGCCACTTGCGTTTATCTCCATTAGGATTCACACCGCGCCACCAGCCCGTATTCCAGTTCAGCCAATCCGTGGTGACCACATAGGAGTTAAGCACGAAATAATCAATCAGACTCCCTGTGTTATACACTGACTTTACGTAGGTATAGTTAGCAGGATCAGTCATGTCCTCAGTAGTGATAAAGGTTACTAGAGGGGCCCATTCATTGGCTGTTCCACTATTAAACTCATTCCACGTTCCTCCCCAAGTCTTGATAAAGTCCACATCGCCTTCCCCTTGGTTGTAGTAATAATCGGTGAAATCCAAGTCATCCACTTTCTCTCTGATGTCATAGACACCCCAATACAGACCGTTCACATACATCACGCAGGGCTCATGAGAGCGCTCGTCTAAGCGAAGATCCGCTAGCTGGCTCAAGGAATGTACATACGCATCTATCACGTGAGCACCGCCACCCGCAGGAGGGGAGAAGGGGTAATTATCATTCGCAGCCGCTTTGATAATCAAGCGCTGAAATCCGTCTCTGTCTTTCGCACGAAAGATGGGATAATGGATCTCGTCATTATAACCCAATTGATCTCGTGTGATGTAATCTATTCCACGCTGGGCATAGGCCCAGGAATCATTTCCGTGTTCGTTGAAGTCACCTCGGGCTTCATCACGCAGCTGACCATTCTCTCCGAAGTACTCAATATGACCTTCAGGGCTTATTTGAGTTCCGTTCAAAAGCGTTTGTAATTGCGGTCCTGAAATAGAAATGATAGGAAGCACATGGTTCTCTGCAATAAAGTACGAGTTCGTCTCCATAAAGGAAGGCAGAATCATAGGGTCATCACTGTATGCCCTTGCATGTATCACTACAGTCACTGGGACAGGAGTGGGTCCTGCAACTGCAGGAGAGGCCGCAGTAGGTTCGTTTGCATTGATGGTGTAGCGCACCGTGACTCCTGCTTGGGCAGAGGTGACGTTCACATTCACGGTAGCAGGGTATGCACCCGATGCGACATCGAAAACAGGTCGTTCAGCATAGCCTGTGAAACCTCCTGTGTTCGTAGCTCCAGGGCTAGGATTAGTGAAGACACCCCATGTAGCGCCACCATTGGTTAGTCTGCCTCTGGAGTGATTACCTTGTGTAGGAAGTTCAAGCCAATATGCGTCTAAAATAGCTCCTGAAGGATCAGCGAGAACAGCATATTCCTGAGAGGTTTGATTAATCTTAAAGTTCGTGTGAATGTTAGTTCCGGCAACAGTATTTTTATTCGAAGCGAAAACGACTCTAAAACCGCCTGCAGGGACATTGACTGAAGCCGTAACTTGATATTTAGTGGGGTCTAATATGTCATCAGAGAAGTAATACCCGTTTAGGTCAACGGCTGCACCACCGGCATTATAGATTTCAATCCAATCTTCAAATTGGCCATAATTATCAGTGAAATCAGTGTAATTAGAAGCCGAGACCTCATTAATAAAGAGTTGAGCCTGCGCAGCTGTATAGAAGGCGAGGCAAAGGCAGAGTAAGGGCAGTCTTTTCATTTGGTCCATAAAGTAATACGGCTAAAATACAGCCCTTTCGTTATTCCCCCTATGTTCATATGCAACGAGAATAGGAAAGCAGAGCGCGGTTATTCTACTTCTAGCAAGAGCCCTTTCAGGTATTCTCCTTCAGGATGGAAGATGTTGATAGGATGATCTGCAGGTTGATGAAGCTGTCCTATGATACGGATGTTTCTGCCTTCATTGATTGCAGCAGCGAGCAAGGTATCTCTGAAAATCTGTGGGCTTATAACCTGTGAACAAGAGAATGTCATGATGATTCCTCCTGGTTTTATCTGGCGAATAGCATGCCCATTCAAACGCTTATATCCTTGAATAGCATTATGACGGCTGTGCATCCCTTTAGCAAAAGCGGGAGGGTCTAGGACTATAATGTCATAGTCTTCAGGTAAATCCTTCAGGTATTCTACAGCGTCAGCTTTAATACACGCATGTCGTTCGCTTGGAATCTCATTCAGTTTAACGTTCTTTTCAACAAGATCTAGAGCTTTCTGAGAACTGTCCAATGAATGCACCAGCGTAGCTCCTGAAAGAGCTGCGTAAATACTGAATCCTCCAGTGTAACAGAAGGTGTTTAAGATCTTCTTTCCGGCTGAGATTTCCCCGAGGATTCTTCGATTCTCACGTTGATCAATGAAGAAACCAGTCTTCTGACCGCTTACCCAATCAATAGCGAACTTATGTCCATGTTCTAGGAAAATTCCTTGGTCAGGACCTTGTTCTCCAATGTAGCCGTTCTTGACCTGATCCTTGTATTCCTTGCTCAACGTATCGGCAGAACGGTCGTAGACATACTTAATGCGCCCTTTAGAAGCATCTAGAATGGCTTGAGCTAGTTCTTCGCGCAGCATATAGATGCCAATGGCGTGGCTCTGTAAGACAGCAGTCTCTCCATACACATCAATGATGCAACCAGGAATCTGATCTCCTTCAGCATGACAGAGTCTGAATATCTGTGTCTCCTTGGAATCTACTAGACCAAGGTTTTTACGTGTTTCCCAAGCTCTGGTCAGTCTTCGTTTGAAGAGATCAGTATCAATAGGGTGGTCCTCAAAGCTGAGCATACGCACAGAGATGGATCCTCCCATGCTGAACATGCCACGTCCTAGGAAACGTCCTTTATTAGCGTGTACTGAGACGATATCGCCATCTACAGGTTGACCTTCCACGTCTTTGATAGCTCCGCTGAACACCCAAGGGTGTCTGCGTACAAGGGATTGGTCTTTTTTCGACTTGAGGTAGATCTTAGTTTCCATGGGGCTGCAAGTTTACGCTTTGTATAGGAATCAAAGTCGAAGTAATTTCCAGAGTCTTGTGAATTACATGCAAACTGAAGATGTTCTACTTTTTCGATATGTAAAAACTAAGATCATTGAATTATGAAAAGACATGCCATAGCCTGTCTTGGGCTATTCTTGTGCGCACATGTTTCAGCACAGAAGCATGATTCCAGTATTCTGATCAACTTCAGAACAGCATCAGCACTTCGTTTCTAGTAAATGATTTACCCGCTGCTGCTGTATATAGTGATTGGTCGGGTATTACATTGGAATCCACGTTCGCAGTGCCTGCACCTGTAACAGGTATGGAGGACGTGAATGCGCAGGCTAAATCTTTTGCTGAGGTAGGAATGCCGCTATACCCTAATCCGAATGAAGGAACTGAAGAGCGCTTTGTAACCAGAGATACTGAAGCAGGAGGTGCTTTGGTGATGGAACAAGCGTTCAATGGAGCTATGAAAGGCAGTCATATGTAGTTAGCATTTCAGCATCAGTTGAGTTCAGGAATGTACATGTTGCAGGTCTTGAAAGGTAACTTGAGTGCACAAGATTGCTTCATTTTGAGATAAAATATTTATTCTTCAACGATCAGGGGGCGCAAGAAATTGCAGTATCTTTTTTTGATGTTCATTATAGATATCTTTGCGCCCCGCTTAAAAAAAGCATTGTGCAGAAAGCTATTATAGACGTCATTATCCCGGCCTACAATGAGGTGGAATCCATTCCGCTGGTCATAGCCGATATTCCTGCGCAAGTAAGGGAGATTATCGTGGTAAATAATAACAGTACGGATGGGACCGAGCAAGCCTCTGTAAAGGCGGGTGCCAAGGTTCTTTTAGAAACCCGTAAAGGATATGGATCGGCCTGCTTGAAGGGTATGGCTCATGTAGCTTCTAAAGAAATAAAGCCTGATATCATCGTGTTTCTAGATGCAGATTATTCAGACCATCCAGAGGAACTGACGATGCTTGTTGCACCTATCCTTGAAGGAAAGGCTGAAATGGTCATAGGAAGCAGAGCCACAGGCCAGCGTGAGAAAGGGAGCATGATGCCGGCACAAGTCTTTGGAAATTGGCTCGCCACGGGTCTTATGCGTCTTTTACATGGAGTAAACTATACTGACTTGGGACCTTTTCGGGCCATTCGTTATGACAAGCTCGTGTCGTTAGGAATGAAGGATAAAGACTACGGTTGGACCGTGGAGATGCAGATCAAAGCCGCCAAGAATAAGCTTACCTTCGTTGAGATTCCCGTGACCTATCGTAAACGAATTGGAGAATCCAAGGTTTCTGGGACTGTTAAAGGAACCGTCATGGCTGGATATAAAATCATTACCACCATTTTCAAATACCTATGAGTCTCATCCTGATTATAATCTATGGGTGTTGCCTCTTCTTCATCTTTTTGTACAGCCTCGTGCAGCTAAGCTTAGTTTGGACGTATAGAAGAGGCCGAGGAGAAGAAGCGTTTACTGGTTCCATGCACAGTGTCTTTGGTGAGCAGAAAGATTGGCCTGTGGTCACTATTCAATTACCAGTGTATAATGAGCGCTATGTGGTAAATCGTTTAATAGACAGCGTATGTGCCATCAGATATCCGAAGGATAAACTGCATATCCAAGTTCTTGATGACAGTACAGACGATAGTTTCGAGCTAGCTGCTAAGAGTGTAAAGCATTGGCAAGAGAAGGGCATAGATATCGTGCATGTAAAACGGCCTGAGAGGACAGGATTTAAAGCAGGTGCCTTAGCCTATGGCTTGACCTGCTCCAAGGGAGATTTTACTGCCATTTTTGATGCTGATTTCATGCCTTATCCTGACTTTTTAGAACGATGTATTCCGTATTTTATTCAAGAGAAAGTAGGATTAGTTCAGACCCGCTGGGAACATCTGAATGAGGATTATAGCATGCTCACACGCTTACAAGCCTTCGGACTCGATGCTCACTTCTCTATTGAACAAAGAGGGAGGAATATCAACCAACACTTCATTAACTTCAATGGAACTGCTGGTATATGGCGCAATACGTGTATAGCAGAGGCAGGAGGATGGCAGAGTGATACATTGACTGAGGATTTAGATTTAAGCTATCGTGCTCAAATTAAGGGATGGAAATTCCAATATTTAGAGAAATTAGGTTCACCTGCCGAGTTGCCTGCGGCCATGCCAGCCTTGAAGAATCAGCAATACAGATGGACAAAGGGTGCTGCAGAATGCGCAGTAAAGAATCTTCCAAGAGTTATGCGTGCCAAAGGAATTCCCTGGAGCACGAAACTTCATGCTTTCTTTCATTTGGCTAACAGTTTCATCTTCGTATGCGTCCTTACCACAGCGATTTTAAGCGTGCCTATGCTTTTTATAAAGTTCAGTGACCCTGACTTGGGCTTTTTGTTCAAACTAGCGAGTCTATTCCTATTAAGCTTTTTCATCCTTGGTTTCTTTTACTGGACTTCTATGAAGCATGGTCAAGGAGAACGGCACAAAAGTTTTGGAGAGTTTTTGATGGTTTTTCCGCTCTTTCTTTCTGTAAGTATGGGCTTGAGTTTGCATAACGCAATCGCTGTTATAGAAGGCTATGCGGGAAGAAAAACACCTTTTGTGAGAACACCCAAGTTCAATCTTATTGAGAAGAAGGGTAGCTTCTTAGATAGTTCCTACAGGATACGTAAGATACACCCCATGTCAATCTTAGAAATTGTCCTAGCGCTTTATTTCTTAGGTGGAATAGGCCTTGCATTCTATCTCAATGATTTCGGGTTGATTCCATTCCATATCATGCTTTTCCTTGGTTTCGGTCTGGTAGGATTTTATGGATTGCGTCATGCTAAAATAGGCTGAAGATGGGCATGACCTGGCGAGAACGAATACTTTTCCTAGGCTTTGCGCTTTCTATTTTATTCCTGGGTTATGCGGTAGATCGAACGGTATTGTCTCAGGTTCTTCTTGGATATGGAGTGGCTTTTGCTATCTATTTTCATGGGCAAGAAAAGAAGGTTACATATGGCCTTAAAGACCTATTGGTGCTGGCGTTCGCATTAAGAGTAATCTTGTTATTTGCCTTGCCTCAATTGTCTGATGACTATTTCCGGTTTATTTGGGATGGGCTTTTGCAATCGATAGGGGAGAACCCATTCAGCAACCTGCCTTCAGCGATACAGAGGGAAGACTGGGCCAATATTTATGAGGGGATGAACAGCAAGGACTACTATTCAGTGTATCCGCCTGTGATGCAAGGAGTATTTAAAATAGCTACACTTATCTGTAATACGTCCTTTCTTGGGAATGTTGTGGTTATGAGAATGTTTCTGATAGCCGCAGATATGCTACTGATATTCTTTGGATGGAAATTCTTAGAATTCCTAGGTAGAAAAGGAGAAGATATAATGCTCTATGCCCTTAATCCATTAGTAATTATAGAGGGAGTGGGGAATCTGCATTTTGAGGTGCTGATGATGAGCATGACGTTAATAGGGATTTATTTTATAGCGAAGAGTGGAGGGAAAAATGGGTGGAAGAAGCTTGCAGCAGCCATTGTCTTATTGGCTTTGGGAATAGCTACAAAGCTAACTTCGACAATTGGTATTCCGGCTTTGTTAAGGAGGTTAGGCTTTTGGAAAACGCTGGGCTTAGGTCTCATGGTGATGATTCTGGTAATGCTTAGTTTCAGTTCTTTTTTGACAAATGATTTAATCATGAATATTGGAGATAGTCTAAATCTATATTTTAGAAATTTTCAATTTAATTCAAGTGTCTATAATCTGGTAGATTATTTTGTCAAGCCGTATGTCTATCATTATAGAGCAGAGCTAATTGGCCCGTGGATAG
>CALFHF010000137.1 GCA_937875855.1 uncultured Flavobacteriales bacterium | reverse complement strand
ATGTATCATGCAATACGACTTTCAATTGTCTATAGAACATGGATTGCTATAAGCACGTATGAAGGTGCATTTTCGTGTAGGCAACTGAGTACTGGGTCAAATGCTGGCATGAGACCATTTACGAGTAGCACTATAGCCCCATAGCATCTTGCGGATCAAGAGTCATTGGTGAAGTATCCAGTGCCAACTTCGAACTTCGTATGGATGAAAAACAATGAGAAAATGCAATACGGTGATAGAGTGATTCTAAGCAATATGGCCGGAAGCACGATAATCTAAACGAGATTATCTCAAGAGGTAGGATCATTTGAAATATACCATAGTAAGGTAGAGCCAGGCATCTAAGTACTCACTTTGAAAGGAGTGGAAACGTCAGCCATTGATAAGGTTATAAAGCAATAATAATTGGCTAATTCAATCGAAAAAGGAGGCAATTTTCTCCTTTTTTATTTTCTACAGTAATCAGGCCTGTTTTTCTAAAGCACAATTCGATAGAGGTCTAGATTCTTCAAGCCCTGCAATAGGATCACAAGGAAAAGTGTATCTTCGCAGCCCCATAAAATCCATTTTTAATACCCTAGCATATGACTTTCGATCTAGACATGATCAAAGCTGTTTATCAGCGATTCCCTGAACGTATAAAAGCAGCAAGAACATTGCTTAATAAGCCATTGACTCTTTCTGAAAAAATTCTCTACACCCATCTTTGGGACGCCAATACTAAAGAAGCCTTCGAACGTGGCAAGAGTTATGTCGATTTCGCGCCAGACCGAGTAGCCATGCAAGATGCTACAGCTCAGATGGCTTTACTACAGTTCATGAGCTCAGGCCGCAATAAAGTTGCAGTTCCCAGCACTGTGCATTGCGACCACTTGATTCAAGCCCGTGTAAGTGCTGATAAGGACATGCAGGATGCATTGAACAAGAACAACGAGGTCTTTAATTTCTTGGAATCTGTCTCCAATAAATATGGTATCGGATTCTGGAAGCCAGGTGCAGGAATCATACACCAAGTGGTTCTAGAGAACTATGCATTCCCAGGCGGAATGATGATAGGAACTGATTCTCATACCGTGAATGCTGGTGGGTTAGCAATGGTAGCAATCGGTGTTGGTGGAGCTGATGCTGTAGATGTTATGGCAGGGATGCCTTGGGAATTGAAATTTCCTAAGCTCATTGGAGTGAAATTGACTGGGAAACTAGATGGTTGGAGCAGTCCTAAAGATGTTATCCTTAAAGTGGCCGGAATCGTAAGTGCTAAAGGAGGTACAGGAGCCATCGTTGAATACTTTGGACCAGGAGCCATCTCTATGTCTTGTACAGGTAAAGGAACTATCTGCAACATGGGTGCTGAGATAGGAGCTACTACTTCTACTTTCGGCTATGATGAATCTATGAGCCGTTACTTGAAGGCAACTGGCAGAGCTGATATAGCGGTAGAAGCTGATAAAATAAAAGAACATCTCACGGGAGACGCTGAAGTTTATGCTGACCCATCGAAGTATTTCGACCAAGTAATAGAGATTGATTTGAGCACTCTTGAGCCTGCGCTTAACGGACCTTTCTCTCCTGATGTATACACGCCTATTGGAGAGCTTGGGAAAAAAGCAAAAGAAAACGGATGGCCTCTTGAAGTTCAATACGGACTTATAGGTTCTTGTACTAACTCTAGCTACGAAGATATTTCACGCTCTGCTTCCATTGCAAAGCAAGCTGTAGATAAAGGAATCAAGGCTAAAGCAGGATTCACTGTGACCCCAGGTTCAGAGCTTGTGCGATTTACCGTAGAGCGCGATGGTTTCATTAAAATATTCGAAGACATGGGAGCTAGTGTTTTTGCCAATGCCTGCGGACCATGCATAGGGCAATGGGCTAGGGAAGGAGCTGAGAAGAAAGAGAAGAATACGATTGTTCACAGCTTCAACAGAAACTTCGCGAAGCGTGCTGATGGAAATCCGAACACACACGCTTTTGTAGGTTCTCCTGAATTAGTTACAGCCATCGCATTGGCAGGAACATTGGACTTCGATCCGAGAAGAGATACGTTGACCAATGATAAAGGAGAACAGGTGAAACTTGATCCTCCAACAGGTATAGAATTACCGAGCAAAGGTTTCGATGTAGAAGATGCTGGATTTCAAGCTCCAGCTGCTGATGGAAGTGGAATAAAAATCGTTGTGAAAGTTGATTCAGAAAGACTTCAATTGCTTTCACCTTTTAAAGCATGGGATGGGAAGAACATCACCGGAATGAAATTGCTTATCAAGGCATTCGGTAAATGCACCACGGATCATATCTCTATGGCTGGACCTTGGTTGCGCTATAGAGGTCACTTGGACAACATTTCCGATAACACCTTGACTGGAGCAATCAATGACTTTAATAAAGAGCCTAATAAGGTCAAGAATCAATTAGATGGTAGTTATGGTGAAGTACCGGCAGTTCAGCGCGCATACAAAGCCGCAGGAGTTCCTACTATCGTTATAGGAGATCATAATTACGGAGAAGGAAGCAGCCGTGAACACGCAGCTATGCAGCCAAGGCATCTTGGAGTTCGTGTAGTATTGGTCAAGTCATTTGCTCGTATTCATGAAACGAATCTGAAGAAGCAAGGGATGTTAGGGTTGATCTTCGATACGGAAGTTGATTATGACAAGATCAAGGAAGATGACACATTCAACTTCACTGATTTGGATGCCTTTGCACCTGGGAAGCAGTTAACACTAGAAGTAGTTCATGCTAATGGAACCAAAGACATGATCAAAACGAATCATACCTATAATACACAGCAAATCCAATGGTTCAGAGCAGGTAGTGCTTTGAACGCCTTAGATAAAGGGTAAGAAGATTGAAGTATCTATTTTATAAAGAAGAGCAGGCTTAGGCCTGCTCTTCTTTATTATAAGATTTCCTTCTCTTTCTTGACGCATATGCTAAACTGATGATGAGCATCGGCAAGGCCAGGTTAAAAAGTAAGGTTAGATCTTCGCTAATGAAGGTTTGAGCTATTATGGCTAGTCCAGAGAGCAGACCACAGACTAGAACGAGATAAAACAATCGCTTCTTGTCTTTCACTGGAAGTTCCTCATCATTACTAAAATGCTTAAAGATTAGCATAATCAATATGCATATAGCTGCGAAGAAAAAAGAGATCACTAATTTGTTGTCCATGAAAGGAGCATTGTTATTGAGTGAATAAAAGTAACACGTAAAATTGAATTTCTAAGACTAATCGACTCATTTATAGATTCATATGTCTTGGATTTTTCCACCTGATCCATGGATTATGGCATTAGATTTGTCGTTTTTTACAATGTCCTTTGCCCTGTCTATAGCGTCAGCATGGTAATTTTAGATTGCTGTGATTCTTTTATTTCCCTTCCCTCGCTCTGCCCAGCCTTCTTGATGGACCACATGTTGGTGGCCTTGGGTAGATTTTCTCTTTCAG
>CALFHF010000136.1 GCA_937875855.1 uncultured Flavobacteriales bacterium | reverse complement strand
AAAATAGAAGAGAACCACATTGATTAACATGGACCCTGTTATAATCTCTGACCTGAAGGACTCCATTTTTAGGAATACAGTGTTATAGAACATGGAGAAATCAACCTTGTTAACAGCGGAAAATATCAAGCCATATATGACAAAACCTATCACATTTCCAAGTATCCCAAGGAGTATTCCGAACAGAGTTAGCTTTACTTGAGTATTCATAATTCCCAATTACTTATCGTTGGGATATGCTGATGTGCGGTCATATCGAATTGAGTAGGAACCACAGAAACATATCTATTCTTAAGGGCATAGATATCTGTATCCTGACCCTTGTCCATCTCCTTGAATTCTCCGGCAAGCCAATAGTATGGATTACCCATTGGATCCTCTCTTTTTACTAATTCATCCTGCCATATTCCTACACCTTGTCTGCATACTTTGATGCCTTTCAGCTTCTCACCGTTAGTCTTTGGAATATTAACGTTAAGACAAGTATGCTCCGGGAATTTCTCTGAAAGTGCTTTTTCTATAACTCGTTCTACCACCCATCGAGATTCACTGAAATCAGCATCTTTGTGATAATCTAGTAAAGAGAAGCCTATGGAAGGGATGTTTTCTAGCGCCCCTTCAACAGCTGCAGACATGGTGCCAGAATAGATTACATTTATAGAGAAGTTAGCGCCATGATTGATTCCAGACACTAGTAAGTCAGGTCTTCGGTCGGAAAGGCCATGTAAGGCTGATTTTACACAGTCAACCGGTGTTCCTGAGCAAGAATATCCTTTAAGTCCTTTTTCTAGTTCTATCTCTTGGATTTTCAATGGATCATGAATTGTAATGGCATGTCCCATGCCTGACTGAGCCTTGTCAGGAGCAACTATAAGCACATCACCGAACTTGCTTGCTATTTGAGCTAAATTCAAAATTCCTTTTGCTGTATACCCATCATCATTAGTCACAAGGATAAGTGGTCTTTTCTTTTCTTTCATCGGCCGTAAATTTACAAAGGTCTTGCGGGTATAACCTTCATCATCCTTTTTTCGTATCAACATTTGATATGAAAGATCTAAGTGTCATAGTTCTATTCAGCTTGAGCTGTATCGTGTCCTCATTTAGCATTGCCCAAGCAGACTTTAGTTTAGCTCTTAAAATGTATGATGACGTACCTTATGAGGATGTAATTTCCTATATGGAGTCATTCGAGATTAGAAAAGTGGAGGAAATGATGTTGGAGGCAGATGCGCATTATAAGCTCCGCGAATATGAGGATGCAACGGATGGGTATACTCAAGTCCTTGCTCGAGATTCTTATAATACACAGGCTTTAATGAGAAGAGGAGCTGTGTATATGCAAACAGGTGAGTTCGGATGGGCCCTGCAAGACATCAAGGCAGCGCTGAAGATTACTCCCATGGATTCTGAGGCAAATTTCTATATGGGAAATCTCTATTGTAATCAAGGCGATATGCGGAATGCAGAAAAGTATTATAAAGCCGCCTTAGAATTTCGTCCTGATTACGCTCAAGCTATATATATGCTAGGCGCAGCCAAAGACATGAAAGGTGACAAACGTGAAGCATACAATGCATTTTCAAGTATAATGGAAGAAATGCCTATGGCCATTTACAACTTGGCTGTGGCTAGTCTTGAGGCCAATGCTTACGAAGTGGCTTTTGAACTCTTTAAAAGACTAGAAGCTCATGATCATTTTGCAGCTATGGAGAACGCCATGGATGGCGATTTCTTTTTTATGCGTGCTGAGGCCAAGTATTATTGCACTGACAAACAAGGAGCCTGTTTAGACTATAAAAAGGCTGAAGACCTAGGGGATCAAGAAGCTGCTGGTATTTACAATGAATACTGCCTTAAGAGCAAGAAGAAATCAGATCGAAAGAATGGCGAAATGATGAAGATTGAACTCTAATTTCGCTCCTCTATTTTCTTGGGGTAGATATGTTCCATCACTATTCCGCAATCTCCATAGATTTCCTTCCAGGCATCAATTTCTAGGTCAATCTTTACTCTAGTACAAGTTACCAGATAATCTCTAAACCCTCCGTCAAGGTGATGGCATAGATCTGTGAAGGTGGGATTATGACCGAAGATCATTACGTTTTCTATATCATCATTCAATTCACTTAGGACAGTCATCATAGTTTTGACATCAGAATGATAGATGCGTTGATCCAAAACCACTTTAGACTCGGGAAATTCAAGTGCTTTCTGATAAAATCGCATCGTACTTTGAGCTCTATTCGCAGTGCTGCTTAGCAACAGATCCAATGCTATATTCTCACTTTTGCAAAAAGACGCCATGTAAGGAGCATCTCGCTCACCGCGACTGTTAAGCGGCCGGTCATGGTCATTCTTAGCACCAGAATCCCAGTCTGATTTGGCATGTCTATGAATGTAGAGTGTCTTCATGTCAATAAGAATTAACCAATAGAAAGTTGGGTTTGACAAAGTACTGAAGAAAGCTCAAACATGTAACTTGTTCAGTTGGAAATAATGGTTTCAATCATTCTTGGAATAGGACTTTCGGCTGCCTGTGGGTTCATATTTTTTCTCCCTTGTTCATTTTATCATCGTTTTCATATTTTGGAATTGAGGCTGATTGGCTTGGCTAAGAGTTTGAATGGAGATCTAGCCCTCCCGCCTTATTAAGCTTTGGAGTTACTGATATGATTGAACTTATAGCCTTTTATATTCCATTCTTTGGACAATCTGCTTTAGAACATAGCTATTGCATCTTTTGCTGGTAAATGATGAGTCTGAGCAACATGGTTAAAATTGAACTTCTCTTGAAATGGAGCGTAGCTTTGATTGCAGGAGGAGGTATTGCTGGATGGATCAAAGGAATAGGGGCCAGAACAAGATTAATCAGTTCGGCTGCAACTGTTGGCTTAACTAATCCAGTGGTTTCAACGGCTGAAGCAGGAGCTGCTGTAGTCGTTTCACTGTTAGCGTGGTTCATTCCTTAAATGAAATAAAAAAGGGGCGGTATTACCGCCCCTTTTTTTACCCTAATTTCTTGATTAACGAATCACTTCATAGAACTTCTCTTCGTCAGATAGGAGATCAGCACCTTATTGAATCCTTCCTGAATGTCAGCAGTGATAAAGTCAATATGATATTGACTGCAACGAAGCTTTATCTCCTCCATGTGGGCCTTTACAGCCTTGACATAGCTTTCCTTCACTTCACCAGGCTGTACTTTTAGTTCTTCTCCAGTCTCTGGATCTACGAAGGTGTATGGGCGGTTTTCAAACTCGAATTCCATCTCTGTCCTCGCATCATGTACGTGGAAAAGAATAACCTCATGCTTATTATGCCTCAGATGCTGCATCGCTTCAAAGAGCGCTTCAGATTTAGACTGCTCACCATCTAACATATCAGAGAAAAGCACTACGAGTGATCTGCGGTGGGTCTGCTCTGCTATTTCATGCAAGGCTTGAACTAGGTCAGTTCCTGAGTTCTTCTTAGCTTGTTCATCTAGCAGGAGTTCCTCCATGCGCTCATAAAGAAAGCGATGGTGTGTGACGCTTGTTTTGCATTCAGTATGCATGCCCAAGGTTTCAGAAAACAGGCTCAAGCCTACAGCATCTCTTTGTCTTCTGAAGAGTTCAGTCAGAGCTGCCGCTGCGTAGACGCTGAACTTAATCTTATTGAATTTTCCATCCTTCAAGGTCTTCTCCTCAGGATAATACATAGAGGAGGAAGTATCGATTATGAGTCTTGCTCTCAGGTTCGTCTCTTCCTCATATTTTTTCAAATAGAGCTTCTCAGAACGTCCATAGAGTTTCCAGTCTATATGTCTGGTGCTGTCGCCAGGGTTATATTGCCTATGCTCAGCAAACTCCACAGAGAAACCATGAAAAGGGCTCTTGTGCATACCCACTATGAATCCTTCAACTACTTGGCGAGCGAAGAGCTCAAGGCTGGATACTTCTTGAAGTTTTCTTCTATCTATTTGAACAGGCATGGAGCGAATGTAAGGCGATTAACTGGCCATGTTATAAATCTCATTACTTCTCCTTTTTTACATCACCTCTGATTTTCTTGAAAATCTCTGTTACAGCTGCGACACTCACTGTATCCGTCTTGAAAT
>CALFHF010000135.1 GCA_937875855.1 uncultured Flavobacteriales bacterium | reverse complement strand
TGGAAATCATAGAAGATGTTGAACTTGCTCATTAGCACCTCAGTGTTATGAGTGAAGAAATTGTAATACTTAAAGAAGAACAGCAAGCCTAGATTGACCACAAGGCTGCCTATGAGGTATACCCGCCTATTCTTTTTCTCCTTCTCCTCGGACATCTTGATGCCCGCATAATAATCGACAAGCGTGCTTAAAGCGATTAAGAGGATATACTCTACCTTCCAACACATATAGAAATAGTAACTACCTGCCAGAAGGAACATCCAGCGATAGCGATGCGGAATACTGAAATAAACCAGTATCACCGTAAAGAAAAATATCAAGAATTCAAGCGTGTTGAATATCATATATTATAAAACAATGTCGGTTAAGTATTTGACCAAAAGCGATTTTTCATCTACGTGATCAATATTAGTCTACGTAAAAACTGAATTCAGGTTCCTTTTTTTTGCCTTATTGTCTCAAATGCCCATCATGAGAACTTAACAGGCTCTTCCATGTGTAATCTTTCGCTTTGATTCTAGAGGCATCCCTCATGGCATCCCACATGAGTTCATCACGTAGTAATTTCTTTATTCGGTCAGCAAAAACTTCAGGATCTGAGCATTGGAACAATTCCTTTGCATCAGTGACATTTAATCCTTCTGTTCCTATCTCAGTGGTCACCGTAGGAATTCCCCTATACATCGCATTCAAGAGCTTCACCTTTATCCCGCTTCCAAACCTTAAGGGCACAATAAACACCCTGCTTCTGACATAGAATGGCTCAAGTTCTTGCATAAATCCAAGGAAATTAACCTGATTATCCCCTGAAGTCGCCTGAAGTAATCTGGAATCAGGATTTCTACCAATGATATCCAGCCTGACCGTTTCGTCTTTCTTCAATTCTGGCCATATTTCCTTAAAAAACCAGAGAAGTCCATCCACATTAGCCTCCCACGTTAATGTACCTATGAAGAGTATTCTCTTTTCGGTCATTGAGAATTGTATGTCAGGAGCATCCATCATGAAGTCTTCTCCCAAATGATAGGTGGTTCTCAATTTTTCTCTTGGTACGCCTATCTTTTCTAATTCAATGCAATCATTAGGTGCCGCCCAGACCTGAGTAGAATTCTGCGCATACCTGCGTTCTGCCTTGGCTATACGTTTTGATTCTAGCTTGAGGATTACCTTTTTAATTGGATTTTCTTCGATCTCAGCCAATCTGGACCACATCACATACTCTGCGTTATGCTCATGTAAGATGACCTTGGCTTGCAGATCTTCAGGCACATATTGACCTAATTCATAGTGATCTATGAAAATGACATCTTGATCTTCGATCAAGCTATGCATCCTTTTTTCTAATGTCTTAGAGTAATTCCGGTAAACATTTAATGATGTATGACCGAGATAACTCTTAAACAGGTTAAATGCAGACCTAGGTCTGGAAATAGTCTCATAGTGATGCCCCTTCAGCTTCAATCCTTCTTCATTGAAGGCCTGAAGTTGCT
>CALFHF010000134.1 GCA_937875855.1 uncultured Flavobacteriales bacterium | reverse complement strand
GGTGAAAGGGAATGGAAGCATTCGCACAGGGTTATACGACAACGATTTAGATGGCGGAGACTATGGATATTCATACAACAGTTACCAGGTCATCAACTCTACTGAAGTATCTAGCTTTGTTCAGACAATCACTCCAGATACTACTTATGCATCCTGTGAGTTGATTATCTCTCTTATTGAAGGAATCTTGCAAGTGGATAGAGTTGAAGTTCGTTATGGAGAGGTTCAAGTACCCGTGGCCAAATCAGTCTATGAGATTCAGTATACAACAAATATAGATGGAGTATCTCCGGAGTCTGGTGTATATGTTATCACTTCTGGTGTTGTCACTGGCGTTGCTTCTAATGGATACTATATTCAAGATGGAGCTGGTTCATGGAATGGAATCAGAGTAATGGATTCTTCTAATACACCAAGTCAAGGTGACCTTGTTACTGTGACTGGAACAGTTGAAGAATTCTTCAATTTCACACGTATCAACGGAGTTATTGAGTTTACGAATGTCGGACCAGGCACGGTTCCTGCACCAAGCGTTGTTGGCAGCGGAGCGTTGAATGCCGAGGAATACGAAAGTGTTCTTGTGCGTACTACAGGAACTTGTACTTCTCCTTTGAATACTTTCAATGAGTGGCTAATCAATGACGGCACTGGTGAAGTTATGGTCGATGATGAAATGTTCATGTACACTCCTACAGTAGGAATTTCTTATACGGTGACAGGACCATTGAACTATGCGTTCAGCGCGTACAAGATTGAGCCTAGAGATGCTGGTGATGTGAGCTTGACCATCGGGTTGAATGAACTTTCAGGAATCCAGACCAAAGTCTATCCTAATCCTACATCTGATATATTGACCATAGAGCAGAATCAGAATGGAAAAGTATTTGCTCAGATTATTGATACTCAAGGAAAGCAAGTACTTGCGCTCACTTTGACCCATAGCATTGAGAACATAAGTCTAGCTTCTTTAGCTAACGGAATCTATTGCCTGCAACTCAGTGCTGAGGGGGCAAGCGTAGTTTCTATGATTGAAGTGAGACACTGATCTCAGTTGATATTTGAAAG
>CALFHF010000133.1 GCA_937875855.1 uncultured Flavobacteriales bacterium | reverse complement strand
GACACCACAAATTGAAGTATCTTTTGATATTGATGCTAATGGTATATTTCATGTAACAGCTAAAGATAAAGCTAGTGGTAAAGAGCAGAAAATCACCATTCAATCTTCAGGCGGATTATCTGATGATGAAATTTCACAAATGGTAAAAGATGCTGAAGTTAATGCTGAAGAAGATATTCAATCAGCTTTCTTTTGGTTCGAAGAGCAGTACTCAGGCCTTGGGAAGCGATTTCTAGATGAAGTCGAACTGATTCTTTCTTATATCTCTAAAAATCCCTTAGCCTTCGAGATTCGATACCAGTCAGTTCGAATTGCATTCAAAGAAATCTTTTTCATTTGGCATCCATTACGTAGTCCTTAAATCCGAAATTGTAATTATTGCTGTTTTACATACCAGCGCCAGTCCGCTGATATGGTTAAGTCCGAAGGAATGACTCGAGGTTTATCGATTCTTGTTTTTCAATGTGAAGCACAAAAAAAGGCCTACCCTTGCGGATAGGCCTTCAGTTTCTTAGGGCTTGTGTTATTTGCTGAACATGCCTTTAAGCAGTCCACCTAGCATTCCTCCTCCAGCACTGCTGCCTTTAGATCCGCCAGAAAGGCTGCCTACCCTATCCATAATGTCACCTATATCAATGCCCTCACTTTGACGAGATCCTCCAGCGAGAATGTATTAAGAAAATAGAGCAAGCTCAATGGGAAAGGTCATTCCCCTTTAAAATTAATTCCCTGCAGCCTGCAAGGTATTCTTGAGCAATGCTACGATGGTCATGGGGCCTACTCCGCCTGGGACGGGGCTTATGGCGCCTACTTTAGAGGAGACCTCATCAAAGTCTACATCGCCTATTAGGCGATAGCCGCTCTTACTGCTTTCATCTTCTATGCGATGAATTCCCACATCTACAATCACAGCTCCTTCCTTGACCATATCGGCCGTGATGAAGCGTGGGCGCCCAACTGCTGCGATGATGATATCAGCTTGAAGGGTAATCTTCTTCAGGTCTTGGGTGCGGCTGTGAGCAAGCGTTACCGTGCAATTTCCTGGGCTGCTGTTTCGTGCCAAAAGTATGCTCATGGGTGAACCCACAATATGACTTCTTCCTACAACTACACAGTGCTTCCCTTCGGTAGCAATGTTATTTCGTTGCAATAATTGCAGAATTCCATAAGGCGTTGCCGGCAGAAAACAGGGAAGCCCGAGCACCATTCTTCCCACATTTAGAGGATGAAACCCATCTACGTCTTTTTCTGGGGAAACGGCTTCTATGATTTTCTGATCAGAAATATGACTAGGTAAGGGAAGCTGAACGATGAATCCATGAATGCGATCGTCTTCATTCAATTCTTTGACTTTGGCTAATAATTCCTCCTCGCTTATTGAAGCGTCTAATCTAACCAGTGTACTTTCAAATCCAACTCGCGCACAGGCTTTTACCTTTGCATTTACATAGGTCTCGCTGGCTCCATCATCACCCACTAAGATAGCGGCCAAATGAGGTTTTGATTTACCTGCAGAGATACGCGCTTGCACTTCGGCAGCTATTTCCAGCTTAATTCCTTCTGCTGTTTCTTTCCCGCTCAGTATTCTCATTTCTTGGCTTAGTTCGGCATTTTTCCCCCCATACGTTGGAGGTTACGCATCATGTTAGACATGTTTTTCTTATCGCTCATCATGCGCATCATCTTGCGCATCTCATCGAATTGCTTGATGAGTTTATTCACTTCTTGAATGTTATTTCCGCTCCCTGCCGCGATACGATTTCTTCGGCTGGTGGTGAGGAGTTCAGGATTACTACGCTCTTGTGGAGTCATAGATCGAATGATCGCTTCTACACCTTTAAACGCATCATCGTCCATATCCACATTCTTCATCATCTTGCCTACGCCAGGAATCATTCCCATGAGGTCTTTCATGTTTCCCATTTTCTTGATTTGGGCAATCTGACCTAGGAAATCCTCGAAGTCGAATTTGTTCTTGGCAATCTTCTTTTGAAGTCGCTTAGCTTCTTCCTCGTCATATTGTTCTTGAGCGCGCTCTACTAAGCTCACCACGTCACCCATACCGAGGATACGGTTAGCCATACGGTCAGGATGGAAGATGTCTATGGCATCCATTTTCTCTCCTGTACCCACGAATTTGATAGGCTTATTCACTACGGCTCTAATAGAAAGCGCAGCTCCACCACGGGTATCCCCGTCAAGTTTAGTAAGTACGACACCATCGAAGTTGATGCGTTCGTTAAAAGTCTTAGCTGTATTCACCGCATCTTGACCGGTCATAGCGTCTACCACGAAGAGAGTTTCAGAAGGATTGATGGCCTTCTTGACACGCTCTATTTCATCCATCATGTGCTCATCTATAGCTAGACGACCAGCGGTATCCACGATTACAGGGCTTAGGCTGTTGGCTTTGGCATAAGCCAATCCACGCAAAGCGATATCGACCGGGTCTTTGGAGTCTCTATCAGAAAACACTTCTACGCCTATAGATTCTCCAACGACATGAAGCTGATCTATAGCCGCAGGACGATAGATATCACAGGCAACGAGCAATGGCTTGCGGTTCTGCTTGGTCTTAAGCATCTTGGCCAGCTTACCTGAGAAAGTAGTCTTACCACTTCCTTGCAGACCTGCCATAAGGATTACAGGCGGCTTTCCTTCCAGATTGATGTCCACCTTAGAGCCTCCCATGAGCTCCATGAGTTCATCATGGCATATCTTTACCATGAGTTGGCTGGGCGAGACCGCATTGAGCACATCAGCGCCCATGGCCTTTTCCTTCACTCTATCGGTGAATTCCTTGGCTGTCTTGTACTCTACGTCAGCGTCTAGAAGAGCTCTGCGCACTTCTTTGAGGGTCTCGGCCACATTGACCTCAGTCACTTGACCCTGTCCTTTGAGGACTTTGAGGGCTCTATCGAGTTTGTCAGAAAGATTATCGAACATGCGGTAAAATCAGCTTGAATTAGGAAATGGCCAAATTTAGCCATTTAGATGGGCATTTATATCCACAACATGACAGGCAAAACATAATGCCTCTCAGATGTCTAATTGACTGATATAATGTTACTTAACATATGTAATTATGATTTTTACACAGATCAGGGCTGCAATTTTGACACAGGAAGAGTAACGGCAAGACTTTTGAGTAGAAAAAAGCACATACATTCGTATAAACCATAGAAAGAAAGAGAAAGCATGGCAGTAGAAATCAACACTTCGAATTTCGAAGAGATACTAAAGACAGATAAGCCGGTGATGATTGACTTTTGGGCTGCATGGTGCGGGCCTTGTCGTATGATTGCTCCATTGGTAGATGAACTGTCTGCCGAATATGAAGGAAGGGCAATAATAGCCAAGGTAGATGTGGACGCCAATCAGGAAATCGCCATGAAATATGGGGTTAGAAATATCCCAACGATATTGTTCTTAAAGAACGGAGAAGTGGTTGACAAATCAGTAGGTGCAGTTCCTAAGAACATCCTTTCTGATAAGATAGACGCTCAACTCTGAGTCAATAAAACATTCTAAATAAATCCCTGCTTGGCAACGAGCAGGGATTTTTTTATTCCTCTAACTCTACCCACTCACTTATAACATCAGATCCGTAAAATTGGCTAGCTTTTAGGTCAAAGCTCTTCGTAGAATCAGTGGTGAGAAACCTTCTGCTTTCTGTTTTGCTGCATTTAGCATCCATTTGGGGATGTCGTTCAAGGTAATCGGCCAATGAATCAGCGACTATCTTACCTTGGCTTATCACTTGAATGTGATCCGGAACATGAGCTTGAATGGTATCCATCATAAGCGGATAATGCGTGCAAGCAAGCAGCACGGTGTCTATAGCATCATGTTGCGCCATCAAGGCTTTCATATATTTCTCTGAAAGGGAATGCGCAGCTTCACCATCTCCTTCATTGTTCTCCACTAATGGAACCCATAATGGGCAAGCCTGCTGATGAAGTTCAACTTCTGGTGCATATTTCTTGGCCTCTATCAGATAGGATTGAGAATTCACAGTCGCTTCAGTAGCGCATAATCCTATATGGCCGGTCTTAGTGAGTTGAGATAGATATTCCGTAGTAGGTCTGATGACTCCCAATACCCTTTTATCAGGAGCTATTCTGGGAAGGTCTTTTTGTTGAATGCTTCGCAATGCATTGGCAGAGGCTGTATTGCATGCGAGAATTACGAGATGGCATCCTTGATTAAAAAGATATTGAACCCCTTGCAAAGTAAATTGATACACTTTCTCCAAAGAACGAGTTCCATATGGCGTGCGCGCATTATCTCCAAGGTAGATGTAATCATAGCCCGGTAGTCTCTGTTGTATCTCCTTGAATACAGTAAGCCCACCGTATCCCGAATCGAATATCCCAATAGGCCCTAATTCATTCTTCATCTTCATAGATTCTGAATCCTACTCCATGAATATTCTCAATATGCAAGGAATCATCCTCAGAAAGGTATTTGCGCAATTTAGAAATGTAAACATCTAAACTCCTCCCGGTATGATAATCATCCTTTCCCCAAACCAAGTTAAGGATAAAATCTCGCTCAATGACTTTTCCTTTTTGCTGTAATAAAGCTTCTAAAACTTTGGCTTCGGTGCGCGTTAGTCTTCGCTCTTCACTGCCTCCAAGCAAGGTATAACTGTTAGAATCTAGCTTATACTTTCCTATCTCTTTCACCTCATCTTCTTTAGCATCAGAATCTCCCAACCTTCTTCGAAGAAGAGCTTTAATCTTCAGTTGAAGTTCTTGCTGTTCAAAGGGTTTGGTCAAATAATCATCAGCGCCTAATCCGTAGCCTTTTTCTTTGTCCTCCATATTCGCACGTGCTGTGAGGAAGAGGATAGGCACTTCCTTATTCATGGTGCGGATATCCTCAGCCAGGCTGAAACCATCTTTCTCAGGCAACATCACATCCAGAATACAGAGGTCATATTCCTGATCATTAAATTGCTGCAATCCTGTTTTACCATCGCGCATAAGATGCACTGTATATCCCGCTCTGCGCAGTCCATCTTGAACTACGAATCCCAGGTTAGCGTCATCTTCCACGTAGAGTATTTTCGCTTTATCTGTCATAGGGCAATTTCAACGTGAAGGCGGATCCTTTTCCTAATTCGCTTTCTACTTCCACCTTTCCTTTATGAGATTCTACGATGCGTTTCACATAATATAAACCAAGACCAAAGCCTTTTACGTCATGGACATTCCCTTGAGATACCCTATAGAACTTCTCAAAGATGCGTGTGCAATCTTCTTTGCTCAATCCCTTTCCGTTATCACTGATTTGGAGGTTGAAATATCTGCCTTCACAGCTCGTAGAAATTCGAACAATGGGTTTTGCGGAATATTTTATGGCATTATCGATAATGTTGTAGACCACATTGGTCAGGTGCACTTTATCCCCATTGATCAAGAAATATTTCGCTTCAAAATCAGCGTGTAATTCCCCTCCTTTTTCTTGGGCCAATATCTTCAGGGTAACTAATGCTTTTTCAATCAAGAGATGCATATTAACTGACTCGGATTTCAGTTCCACTTCTCCTTTATCGAGGGTTGCTATTTGCAGAACTTTCTCCACTTGCATGCGCAGTCTGTCGTTCTCATTTTTAATAATTTCAGCGTACTGTTTTATGCGCCCTGGTTCCTTTTGAATCTCTCCAGAAAGTAAGACCTCAGTGCTCAACGCAATGGTTGATATGGGCGTTTTAAGCTCATGAGTCATATTATTGATAAAATCGGTGCGCACCTCGCTCAGTCTGCGTTGCCGTAATATTACGAACATTGAATAGGCAAAGAAGAACACCACAAATAGGAGAATCACAGAGGTAAATATCCACTGCTTCATCGCTGAGATGATATCGTTGCTTTTATTGGGAAAATAAACCCCGAAATAGTGCCCGTCTCTATCCCATTTTATTCCTGTTATATCTTGACTTATGGTATCTACTGAATTATTGAGCGAGACTTTTCCTCCATAGACAATGCTGTCT
>CALFHF010000132.1 GCA_937875855.1 uncultured Flavobacteriales bacterium | reverse complement strand
GGGATATAGTATCATCTATATCATTACCATATAAGCAGAATCCCATTTCAAGTCTCAACGTATCTCTGGCTGCCAACCCAATAGGTTGTATACCTTCTTTCTCACCTTCTTTCATGATGGCATTCCATACGGCTTCAGCATGAGTGTTTGGTACATAAATCTCATATCCACCAGCACCTGTATACCCTGTTGTAGATAGAAGAACTAATGGACAAGAAGCAAATGCAGTGTACATGCAACTATAATATGGCATGTCGCTGATCTTCGTTTCCGTCAGGCGTTGCATTACTTGTGCCGCTTTAGGCCCTTGAACCGCAAAGAGGGACATGTTATCAGATACATCTTTCATCTGCACATTTTTAGGTGCATGAGAAATAATCCAATCCCAATCTTTCTTGATATTAGAAGCATTTACCACTAAAACATACTCCTCCTCACGCATGCGATAGACCAAAAGATCATCTACGATTCCTCCCTTTCCGTTGGGCATACAGCTGTATTGTACTTTTCCTACACTCAGCATTGAAGCATCATTGGTGGTCACTTTTTGAATGAGCTCTAAAGCCCCGTCACCACTTAGGACGAATTCCCCCATATGTGATACATCAAAGATCCCCAAGCCATTCCTCACGCACAGATGCTCTTCTTTCACCCCTCTATATTGGATAGGCATTTGATAGCCTGCAAATTCCAACATCTTAGCTCCTAGGCCTTCATGAATGTCGTGTAACTGAATCTTCTTCATAAAGCACGTTCTTTGTTTCTTGCCTTTTTTATGGCAATGTTCATAAGGGGCAAAAGTAGCACTTGCAGGCACGCTTTCACACGCGAGCTACATGTCTATATTTGAAGCGCCATGGATTTACTTACCATTCGTGCCCGTTTTGCGCCTCGCTGGTTGATTCTGTGCTTTGACATTGCTATCATTCTTTGCGCTCTAGTTCTGGCCTATGCGCTTCGTTTTGATTTCAAGGTTCCTTCGAACGAATGGGAACTTTTGAAGAAAAGCGCCATCCTTTTCTTTCTAGTCAGAATAACTGCATTGGTCTTATGGCGGACATATGCTGGCGTAATAAGATACACAAGCACACAGGATGCTTCACGTATCCTTCGGATGAACTTGGCTGCGACTATTGCACTCTTTATGCTAGGTCTTCTTCGTAATCTACTTGTTGATTCAACTTATTTTCTTCCTACATCTATTCTCATTCTAGAATTCTTCATCTCCACTTTCATGATGGTAGCCTATAGGTTGGTTATCAAACTGGTTTTTGCTGAGCAGAATTTCCCAAAAAAGAACCGAAAAGAGAAAGTCTATATATATGGGGCCGGAGAAGCGGGGCTAATCATGAAGCGCAGTCTAGATCAAGACATGCGCACAGGCATGGAGGTTATTGCCTTCATAGATGATGACCGAAAAAAAGCAGGAAAGAACTTGGAAGGTGTTCCTATCAAACATACTTCTGACCTAAATCGTCATATAGAATCAGACAAACCAGCTCAAGTGATTATGTCCATCATGGTTCCTGATCCCAAGAAAAGACAAGCTGTCATAGACACCTGTGTAGAAGCTGGAATCCCCATGCTTGATGTGCCGCCAGTGAAGCAGTGGATAAAAGGAGAATTGAGCTTCAAGCAACTCAAGCCCATTCCTGTAGAAGACATTTTAGACAGAGATGTTATTACGCTGAATAAAAGTGCCATAGCCAAAAGCATTGAAGGGAAACGCATTATGATTACGGGTGCAGCTGGATCCATTGGGTCTGAAATCTGCAGGCAGCTCATTCACTATTCCCCAGAAAGCCTTCTCCTGGTTGATCAAGCCGAAAGCCCTTTGCATGCGCTCTCTCTGGAACTAGCTGAGGCTGGAATCAAGATAGACCTTATCCTTGGTGATATTACAGATGCCTCACATATGCGCAGTCTCATTGAAAAAAACAGACCACAAGTACTATATCATGCAGCGGCCTATAAACATGTGCCCTTAGTGGAAGCCAATGCGGTAGAAGGTATCAAGACCAATGTATTGGGCACTCGATCATTGACTGATCTTGCCTTGGAATTTAAAGTGGAGAGATTTGTATTGGTAAGTACTGACAAAGCAGTGAATCCTACTAATGTAATGGGAGCAACGAAAAGAGCTGCTGAGATTTATGTGCAAAGCAGACCCGCAGGCAACACGATTTTCATCACTACTCGATTTGGAAACGTTTTGGGGTCTAATGGTTCTGTGATTCCCCTTTTCAAAGAGCAGATAGAAAAGGGAGGACCTATCACTGTCACCCATCCTGACATAGAGCGATACTTCATGACCATTCCTGAAGCGAGTCAGCTTGTTCTGGAAGCTGCTGCGATGGGAGAAGGAAATAACATCTTCGTTTTCGATATGGGTAAGCCTGTCAAGATTCTTGATCTAGCCAAGAAATTGATTCGGCTGAGTGGCCTTGAATTAGATAAAGACATAGAGATTGCTTTTTCAGGTTTAAGGCCTGGTGAGAAAATTAAAGAGGAAGTCCTCGCTGACCTGGAGGATACTTTGCCGACTCATAATAAGCGCGTGCTCATTGCCAAGACAAGAGAGAATACAAAAGAGGAAGTAAATTCCTTTATCATGCGCATTGAAAACTCAGCTGGGGATGACTTCGATCAAATAAAAATCTTGAAAGAGATGATTCCCGAATTCAAAAGCAATAATTCAAAATACGATAGCCTAGATAAAGTA
>CALFHF010000131.1 GCA_937875855.1 uncultured Flavobacteriales bacterium | reverse complement strand
ACATGCGCCTTTATTCACACCAATAATCTCAATAGGCGCTATTCCAGTGGTGTCTTCGCTCTCTTCTGTCGCATAGTACACAGCTTCGCCATTGCCATCTACGGAGACAATGCGCAGTTCATTTTCAGCGAATGTACCTATCATCTCTCTGCCTTTGATCTGGTTATAATGCGCGCTGTCTACTTGTGAAATAATGAACGATTTTTCTGGAATGAATATCTTCTTAATATTTCCTTCATATGCTAAGAGGTCTATCTGAGTTCCGCTAATCTGATTGTCCTCTGACCAAAGCACGGGCTCAAAGAACATGCTCATGGTGCTGTCAGCCTCTGAATAACTGAGTGAGTCGCATACGCCTTGCATATCAGGCTTGAACATTCGCACTCCGTAATAAGCGAGGATTCTTCGTTTGTCTAGGCTGTCGGGTAGCATACGCAGTGTGTCGGCATGCATAGTGAGTGTGTCTTTTAGAAAGAACTGTTCCATCAATGCTCTTCCTGCTACGTAGCTCTCATCTTTAAATTCAAGATAACGCCCATAATCACCACGAATCTGGATCTTATTGATTGTATCTTCTATCAATACATTTCTGAACGCTTCACCCAATCCTTTCGTCCGGTCATAATACAAGCTGTCACTGCTTAAGATTTGCTCGGCCGTCCATATCTTGGCATTCTCCCCGAAACGCGCTCGATCACTCTTAGTATCATACCAGCCGTTCTCGCAGTAAATTTTATTCTGATCGGAAATGATGGTCGTGGGGCCTAGGAGATAGGCCTGTTCGTTGAAAGAATGATAATGCAAGGTATCCGTGAACATGGTGTAGCGAGGATTCTTCAATTCAACATCTTTTTTGAAATGAAAAACCTTCTCAGAGGCGAAGTAAAAACCTGATTTAGAGGTCAGTATGTTTTTATTAGCCAAACTGATAATCCTCCCTCCACCGAAATAGCTAGCTACTCTCTCTTCCAATTTATATTGAACCATATCGGTGGTCAACGTCATATCACCATCTTTCAATAGGACATTCTTTCTGATTTCAGCTAAGCGCTCGTTTCCATCATAGTCAAGCTCATCACCTGTGAGACTCATGCCCTTAGGGTCAGTAATTCTAATCTTTCCGAAGGCCTTCAGGCGATTATCTTCCTCATAAAGCCATGCGCTATCACAGAGCATACTTGTGCCTTCATGCTCGAAGACGACACTTCCTACCACGCGTTGAGCCTTAACTAAGCGCTCATCGTATTCGATAGCGTCAGCCTTGACCAGTTTAATCTTCTTTGGGGTCTGGGCAGAGGTAATCAGATGAAGGCAGATCAGCAGTAGGAACAGTGAGATACGTCTCATATCCATCTGCATTCAAGCATCATGCCACCAAGGCTTGGCGAGCAATGGTCTGTGACCTATCGGGCCCTACAGAAACGATGCTCATAGGGATACCTGTTGATTTTTCAATGAATTCCACATAAGCGTTCAATTCCTTTGGCAAATCACGATACTCGGTTATTCCTGTCAAATCTTCTTTCCAGCAAGGGAAAGAGACATAAACTGGTTCCACTTTTCCTTCATCAATGCTAAACGGTAAATCAGATGTTTTGCCCTCAGCAGTTTTGTAATGAGTGCATACCTTGATTTCATCCAACCCACTCAATACATCAGCTTTCATCATGTGCAGGTGCGTGACACCGTTAATCATAGCTGAGTAATTCAATGCTGGCAGATCTAACCATCCACAACGTCTAGGACGGCCTGTAGTGGCTCCAAATTCATTTCCTTTCTTTTGAATTAAGGCTCCCAGATCATCAGTCAATTCAGTAGGGAATGGACCACTTCCAACTCGGGTACAATAGGCTTTGAAAATCCCATGTACTTCACCTATTCGGTTAGGAGCTATTCCAAGCCCTGTGCAGGCTCCAGCGCTGACAGTGTTTGAAGAGGTTACATATGGGTAAGTCCCGAAATCAATATCTAGTAAAGCTCCTTGGGCGCCTTCGGCTAGGACTTTTTTTCCGTCCTTCACGGCCTTGTTCAAGAAATGCTCGCTATCTACGATAGTCATAGTCTTCAGCCATTGCACAGCTTTCAACCATTCAGTTTCTGGAATCTCTTCGTCTTGCTTGTTATACAGAGATAATAGATGTCTGTGTTTTTCTACTAAGGCTCTATAACGTTGTTCAAAGTCCTCAGATAGCAAGTCACCAACACGGAAGCCATTGCGGCCGGTCTTGTCCATATATGTTGGGCCAATACCTTTTAACGTAGAGCCTATTTTCTTACCGCCTTTAGCTTCTTCAGATGCTTTGTCTAAAAGCTTATGAGTAGGAAGGATAAGGTGTGCTTTCTTGGAGATCAGGAGCTTAGATCGCACATCGACTCCCATATCTTCTAGGGTAGAAACTTCTTTGAGCAAAATGATAGGATCGATGACTACTCCGTTCCCAATGATGTTCAGGACACCATCACGAAAAATCCCAGATGGGATGGTGTGAAGGACGTGTTTGATGCCTTCGAATTCCAAGGTATGACCAGCATTAGGCCCGCCTTGAAAACGCGCAATGATGTCATAATCTGGGCTGAGAACATCTACGATTTTTCCTTTTCCTTCGTCTCCCCATTGCATTCCTAGTAGGACATCCACTTTCATAGCTATAGCTTTCTTTTACTCTGACAAAGGTATAATTATGGATAGGGTAAAAGGACCAAAACCTAAGGATAAATAGGCTTTTTTCAGACCTTTTCCTTCTGTTTTCCACGAGGAGTGCCATAGAAGTACAAGGAATGATGTGAGATCTCCAGATCGAAGATATCTTCCAAAGTGGCTTTGATGTTCTGAATCCGTGGGTCGCAGAATTCTATGACCTCGCCTGTATCAGTTCGTATGATGTGGTCATGTTGCTTGTGATGCAAAGATTTCTCGTAGTGCGCCTGCTGCTCTCCGAATCTATGTTTACGCACCAATTCACAATCCAAAAGCAATTCCATGGTATTATACAAGGTAGCGCGGCTCACCCTGTATTTCTTTTCCTTCATGGACGTGTAAAGCGACTCTATATCGAAGTGATCATCACATTCATAGACTTCTTTCAAGATGGCGAAGCGCTCAGGTGTCCTGCGGAGTTTATTCACGCCCAAGTGGGCATCAAAAATCTCATGGGCTCGATCTAATATGGTAGTACTGGTAACCATCTGGGGCTTCTTAACTATCTTCTTTGAATACTTCTATGCGCTCAACTGTGGTTACTCCACTGATGTTCTTCATCTCAGCTATCAACTTGTTCAAGTGGCTGGTAGAGTGAATGAAGAGCGCAATCTTACCTGCGAAGATACCATCATTGCTCTCAAAACTGATGCTGCGCATATTGATGTGCAATTGTCCTGATATCGTGTCTGTAATCTTGTGTACGAGGCCAATGTCATCTATTCCTTCAAAACGGATATAGCTCAAGAATTCCTTTTCCTTCTGGCTTGACCACATGGCTTTCATTACCCTATAGTCGAACTTAGAAAGCATCTGTGTAGCATTCGGGCAGTTCATGCGGTGAATCTTAATACCATCACTTATGGTCACGAACCCAAAGATGTCATCTCCCGGAATAGGAGAGCAGCATTGAGCCAGACTGTACTTTAGATTTATATTATTATCGCTCAGGATTAAGGTGTCGTGCTTGTTAGGAGTAGGGTCAGTGTTTACTGAATCTGGTGTGGTGCTGCTCTCTGTCTTTCGTTTTTTCTTTTCAAAAGTAAATCGGCCATTCTCAACTTCATATCCCTTCATCTTCTTTAGGTCAATTTTACCTATCGCGATGTTGTAATAGAGATCCAAGGCTGAATCCTGCTTGTAATTCTTGATAAGCGTGTCAATGGTGATGCTCAAGAAATCGACCTTCAGCCCTCTTAGCTTGCGCTGCAACATCTCTTTACCGTCACTCGCTATAAGTTTTTTCTTCTCCTTAAGCGACTCACGGATTTTAGATTTAGCCTTTCCTGTAATAACGAAATTTAGCCAGTCTTCATTGGGCTTTTGATTCTTCCCTGTGATAATCTCAACCTGGTCTCCGCTTTTCAACGGATGGCTCAATGGAACCAAACGATGATTCACCCTAGAGCCAATGCATTTTTCACCCACCTCCGTGTGAATCTCAAATGCAAAGTCCAAGGCTGTAGCTCCAACAGGGAGCTTTTTCAAATCACCAGTAGGAGTGAAGACATAGATTTCTTCAGCAAAGAGATTGAGCTTGAAATCATCTATGAAATTAAGTGCATCAGCATCAGGATTCTCAAGGAGTTCGCGCACTTGGCGCAGCCATTTATCCAGAGAACTCTCACTGGCCTGTTCTCCTTCTTTGTATTTCCAATGGGCAGCTAGCCCTCGCTCTGCAACGGTATCCATGCGTCTGCTTCGAATCTGCACCTCAACCCATCTTCCCACATCGCTCATTACAGTAGCGTGTAAGGACTCATATCCATTACTCTTAGGTGTACTGACCCAGTCTCTTAAGCGCTCAGTATTCGGCCGGTAATGATCTGTGACCATGCTATAAGCGTTCCAGCAGAGGTTCTTTTCTGTTTCTAGGTTATCAGACTCTATGATAATCCTAATCGCAAAGACATCATACACTTCATCGAATGGGATGTTCTTCTTCTTCATCTTCGTCCAAATGGAGAAGACAGATTTCGTGCGGCCCTTGAGTTCATATGGAATCTTGGCTTTATCCAGATCCTTGATGATGGGCTTAGAGAATTTGTTGATGAATCGTGTGCGACCCGCTTGGGAACGTTTTAATTGTTCTACAATGTCTTGATAA
The DNA here is from genome assembly GCA_937875855.1 of uncultured Flavobacteriales bacterium. Lineage (GTDB taxonomy): Bacteria > Bacteroidota > Bacteroidia > Flavobacteriales_D > JABDKJ01 > JABDLZ01. Next base: position 6,440 of record CALFHF010000131.1, on the reverse strand, counting down.
GCCTCAGCTTCTTTGTATTTCAGACTCAAGTCTTCTAGCTCGGTCTTGATAGTGTAAAGTCCCAGTCTGTGTGCCAGCGGAGCATACATATACATGGTCTCCGAAGCAATCTTTAGCTGCTTTTCACGCTTCATCGAATCGAGCGTGCGCATGTTATGTAATCGGTCGGCTACTTTAATCAGGATAACCCGCACATCATCACTGAGCGTGAGGATCATCTTCCTGAAATTCTCAGCTTGTATGCTGGAGCTGTGATCCAGAACACCTTCTATCTTGGTCAGACCATCAATGAGAGAACGTTCTTTCTTGCCAAAGAGATTCTCAATATCATCTAACGTGATATACGTATCCTCTACAGTATCATGGAGCAATGCCGCCACGATAGACGTGGTATCAAGACCTATTTCCTCGGCTACTATCTTGGCTACGGCTATAGGGTGATAGATGTACGGTTCTCCTGTCTTTCTGCGATCAGAACTATGCGCCTGCACCGCCACATCGAAAGCCTTACGAATAATCGCTCGGTCCATGGGTGAAGTGGCTCTTCGGCATGCGCGCAGCAAGGATCTATACCTCCTAGCTATCTCACGCTTTTCAGCTTCTTCATCTATGATATAGACTGGCTCTCCCATATCTTTTTACAATGCTGGTAGTACTTTACTGCGTACTTCTCCAAATCCTATTCTAACTCCATTTTTTTCTGCCTTAGCACGCATAATGACCGTGTCATGGTCTTGGATGAATTTGCGTTCACTTCCATCAGGCATCTGCACGGGTTTAGTTCCTTGCCAAGAAATCTCAAGCATAGAGCCATAACTTCCTGTATCAGGCCCACTGATGGTGCCAGAAGCCAAAAGGTCACCAGGTCTTATATTACAGCCATTGACCGTATGATGAGCTAACTGCTGAACCATGTTCCAATACATGTATTTGTAATTCGAATGGCTCACCACTTTTCCTTCGCCTTGCTCAGGTAGAATTTCTACTTCTAGATCTATGTCAATGTTATGATTCCCCTCGAACCTCAAATAGGGCAAGACAGCAGGTTCTTGCTTCTCTCCCTTGACCTTAAACGGCTTTAAGGCCTCTAATGTCACTATCCATGGGGAAATGCTACTGGCAAAGTTCTTGGCCAAGAACGGACCTAGAGGAATGTACTCCCACTTCTGAATGTCTCGTGCTGACCAGTCATTGAAAATTAGCATCCCGAAGATGTGTTCCTCTGCCTCCGCTGTTGAAATGCTCTGTCCAAGAGGTTTTCCATCAAATGTGATGAAGCCCATTTCTAGCTCAAAATCAAGCAAGCGGCAGGGTCCATAGACAGGATTTTGCTCTGGGTCAGGTCGGGTTTGTCCCTTCGGGCGATAGATAGGCTCACCTGAAACGAGAATGCTGGAGGAACGCCCGTGATATCCGACAGGAAGGTGTTTCCAATTTGGTAAAAGGGCATTGGCCGGATCACGGAACATCATACCCACATTGGTCGCATGATCTATAGAAGAATAGAAATCGGTGTAGTCACCTATATGCACTGGGAGATGCATTTTGGCGTGTGATTGCTTGACCAAGACCTTCTCACTAAGTCCTTTTAATTCGTCATTCTTCGCATCAAGGAGATAAGCGATGCGTTCTCTAAGCATGGCCATAGCCTTCTTGCCATGAGCCATCATAGGGTTCAAAACAGGGGCTAGTAATTCTTCCTTTTTAAAAGACCCAAGGTCTATTCCAAGGTCATGAACTGCAGAGAGGTCCAAGATGAATTCTCCAATGGCTACACCCGGTCTGGGCAATTTTCCTGCAACAGAGAAAATCCCGAAAGGCAGGTTTTGAATTGGAAAATCTGATTGAGGTTGAACTTCTACCCACGAGCTCAACTCTGGATGGTCTGCATTAATCATAAAAGCTTTTTTGTACTGAAAAGATTGGTTTCAAAAATAGGGATACATTGCGACAAGCAAGCCATGTCACACAAGGAACCTTCCATACTTTTCAAGAAGAGTGTCTTCTTTATAGGCACCTCAGTCTTCCTTTTGCACTTTTTCTTGATCGCTCTGCATTGTTTGCCAGACGAGTATCTCTCAGAACGCTGGAACAGTTATGCCCATTATTACAGTTATCCTGTCTTTCATCAAGGTTGGGGACTTTTCGCACCGGAACCGCAGAGGAAGTATAAGCGCATGGAGCTGCGCTATGCCTCTGAAGGAGCTTGGTCTGAATGGCAACATCCTGAGCAATGGAGCGAGGATGCGCATTTCACTTGGAGATTAGGGCCTTGGTCCAAGGTCTATCATGTGAATCAAGGAGCTGCTTTTCACCTTTGGCAAGAGCAGGATCGATTTGAAAAGCAAAGCAAGATGGCAGAGGACTACTTTCCTTATTCCATGGGCTATGGTGTAGCTGCACATTATGCTCAAGAATATGCCTACCATTGTCTTGAAAACCGCCCAATAGACTCCCTTCAGGTCGTGCTTATTATCTTGGATCCTAAGGAGAATGGGAAGGAGCAGCGCTTAGAATATCCAACTTTTATTCCTGAATGAAGCTGGGTTCATACATACAAGGATTCACTTCAGGAGTTCAATCTCCTTCGACCATAAAGCTGTTGAGGAACAGCCTAATCTTGGTCACGGCTTATTTAATTCTAGTGCTTTGCTTGCCTAATGCTCAGCTCTTCTGGGGAGAACATTCCCTTATGCCCAGCCTAGGTTTCCCTGATTCTTGGCGCTATAAAATCATCATGGCTTTGCATCAGGATGGGTATGGAAACCTTTATCCATTGTTTTTTCTGAGTATTGGATTGGGGGGGGTACTATATTTCTTCAATGGCTTCAACCGCATAGCGACTTTTCTGGTTTGGCTGGGCGTGATTGTCCTGTATAACCGAGCTTATCTGAGCATGGTAGGAGGGAATTATCTCTTACAATCGCTGCTTTTCTTTCTCATTTTTGCTGATGAATCTTCACATGCAAAAGGGAAATGGAAAGTCATTTCAGACACGCTGAGCAATCTAGCTTTATGGGCCTGCAAGCTACAAGTCATCTACGTCTATATCTTTTCAGGAGCTTATAAATTGGCCAGTGAACAATGGATGAGCGGTGAAGCCGTCTTTGATATCCTTCACCTGAAGGAATTCAGTCTGCCCTTGATTATGGAGTATCTAGATAGCTTTCATGGAATCCTAGTCATTATTGACTATGTGGCTATCGCATATTTCATCTTATTTCCCTTCTTGATTTGGTCCAAAAAATGGAAGGTTCCTTTGCTCATTTTTGGTGTCATTTGGCACCTTGGAATGGGGTGGGGCATAGGGGTGATGGACTTCTCATTCATCATGATAGCCTCCTATGCCGCCTTTCTAGAAGAAGATGACATAATAGTCTTTAAGCGACTGTTTACCAGGCGAATAAAGGTCGGTCAGACATAAGGCTGTGAACCTTTTTCTTCACCGATAAAATCACTGCTGCATCTTCTTTATTCATCAGAACATGATCTATCATCTCCACGATATTTCCCATCTCTTCAGGAATCATTCCACGGGTGGTAATTGCCGGTGTTCCTATTCTCATTCCTGAGGTCACGAACGGAGATCGCTCATCGAAAGGAACCATGTTTTTGTTGACCGTAATCTCAGCAGCTACGAGTGCATTTTCTGCTTCTTTACCGGTGATTCCTTTGGAACGCAGATCTATGAGCATAGAATGGTTATCAGTTCCGCCCGAGATGATTTTATAGCCTTTATCTACAAAGGCTTGAGCCATTGCTCTAGCATTTTCACGGGTTTGGATCATATAGTCCTTGTATTCTGGCTTCAACGCCTCCCCAAAGGCTACAGCCTTAGCTGCTATCACATGCTCTAATGGACCACCTTGAGTTCCTGGAAAGACTCCAGAATCGAGCAGTGCACTCATCATACGTAGTTCCCCTTTTGGTGTAGTCACACCATAAGGATTCTCGAAATCCTTTCCCATCATGATGATACCGCCACGTGGTCCTCTTAACGTCTTGTGGGTAGTGGAAGTAATGATATGGCAATGCTCCAAAGCATTCTTCAGAAGTCCAGTAGCTATAAGTCCTGCTGGGTGCGCGATATCAGCCATCAGAAGAGCTCCGCAATCATCGGCTGCTTTTCTGAGCCGCACATAATCCCAATCACGCGAGTAAGCTGAGGCACCACAGATGATCATCTTAGGCTTAACTTCTTTCGCTGTCTTTTCTAAGCTGTCATAATCTACTTGACCAGTTTCTGCGCTGACGCCATAGAACTCTGGTTTATAGAGCTTGCCAGAGAAATTCACGGGAGATCCATGGGTGAGGTGTCCTCCGTGAGAAAGATTGAATCCAAGAATTGTATCTCCAGGCTTCAAGCAGGCGAGCATAACAGCTGCATTGGCTTGTGCGCCAGAGTGTGGTTGTACATTGGCCCATACAGCACCGTAGAGTTCTTTCAAACGGTCTATAGCTATCTGTTCGACTTGATCCACAACTTCACAGCCCCCATAATAACGCTTGAAAGGGAGTCCTTCCGCATATTTATTGGTCAAGACTGACCCCATCGCCTGCATAACTTGATCAGAGACGAAATTCTCTGAGGCAATCAGCTCTATGCCGTTCAATTGTCTTGTTTTCTCAGCGGCTATAAGGTCGAAAATCTCTTTGTCCATAGGTACTATATGATTAGGTTTCAGGGCTGTAAAAATAGGCATTGATCAATCTTCTTTGTCAAGCATCAAAGCGGGAATCATCAACATCAGTGGAAAAGGGGATTGCAGAGCACCCATTATCACTCGGGATAGGGTATAGCCCAGTTCTGCTTGACCAAGATGCTTTCCCGTTACATAGCTGACGCCAGCTATCACAAAGCCTAGCGCATAGATCGCCAATAGCCATCTGCGCTGACCATGAAGGCCAAACACCTGTTTCAAGGCAAAGGAAGATAGTAACAGATGCATGGCCATATAGAGCAATGTTAGAATCCACTTCCATCGTTCTAGTTCAGCTATGCTGTATTGACCGAGGAAATGAAGGGATGGAATGACTCTGTACGTATTCCTACCTCCTTCATGAAAAAGAATCTGCTCGTTAATATTAACGAAGAGCACTTCGCGCATAGCGCCCAACCAAATAAAGAGCAGCGTGAGAACCACTCCCCATATCCATTGCTTTCTACTTGTTTTCATTACTCAATGATTTCAATCTAGGGCCATAAGAGCGAGCCCACCATAGCCAAAGCAGGAACATATATCCATTGACTAGGATGGTGAAGGTGTAGTTATGATTGAAATCCAAGTATGCATAGTCGTAACTGACGATGATGCACAGCGCAACAATTCGGAGCACATTAATGAGATGAATGGAGAGCAGTCCAAAAGGAATGAACCAAAGCTTTGAGCGCCAAGGGCCGGGATAACAAAGAATAAAAATGCTGAAAAGTGCAAAAAGACTTAATCCATTGCAAGGGTCGCCAATCCATAGGCCAAAGGTTCCATCAATGCCTACTGTGCGTATTTGCTCTATTGCTGGTGGTTCTGGAATGAGGGTGTATCCAAGGAACTCAAGCATCCCACCGCTCAAAGCGATGAGATTGTCTATGACCTTGCGGTCAAGGGAAGTATGTTCATTGATAAAGCCATGATACAGAAGATACCAGACTATATAAAGGCTACAAGCCGTAATCAGGAACTTCAGGAACGGATTTTTCCAGAGTTTCTGCACGAGCAAGAGAGGCTTAGTTATTCTGTTTGTTGAAATCGTACGCCTTCTTGCCTGCAAGTCCGACACCTGCAGCAATCAAGAGACTAAGACCACCATCAATAGGAATACATGGAGGAGGAAAACATCCACCTGGACCTGGACCAGTTAATGGAGGTCCCGTCTGGCTATAGCCAGCGAATCCTAATAATACTGCAAACGTAAGGGAGAGAACTAGTTTTTTCATCGGTAACATCTTCTAATGAAGGTCGGCACACGCAAAGTTAATGGATAAAGTATCAACCTTTATATCCTGAGGGCAATTAATGACGGATTTATCAACGAGCCTATGTCATTGGCTTTAGAGCACTTCAAGGTCGTATATTTGCGCACTTATAGAAAAGTGTGTCAGGAGTAAAGACCAATATCGTCTCGTTAGAGGACATCAGGGTAGTACAGAAGTTCATCACCAAGAACTGGCTGTTGCTGGTATTAATTCCAGCCTTTTTCGCTGGTGTAGCATACTTCTATACCCATCGACTGCCTGAGATTTATGGGGCTAAAACAGAGATCCTTCTCAAGTCAGGAGAAGAACTAGATTACCAGTCTCAGGTCTATTCCTCCCTCGCTGGATTTTATTCCAACTATGCAGACATCACGAATCAGAAGCGTGTTCTGAATTCCTATGACCTTACGTCCAAGGTCTTGGACAGATTAGATTATACTGTGACCTATTATGTCGTAGGTAGAGT
>CALFHF010000130.1 GCA_937875855.1 uncultured Flavobacteriales bacterium | reverse complement strand
CTCAGTCTCTACCGTGACCATCAACAATGACACGGATAGGCAGAACAAATTCAAGATATCATTCAACGACTTCAATATGAATGGTTTCGGGAAGAGTGAATTCCTTGCCCCAGGAACAGGCGATCATAGCCTATGTAAATGGGTTAATGTCTCTCCTTCTTTCGTGGATCTTAAGCCAGGAGAAAAAGTAGAACTCACGGTCACCATTATTGTGCCTTTGGATGATGCTGATGCCAAGAAAGCCGCATGGGCCATTATGCTCATAGAACAGACCGAGGAACGTAAGTCACTCGATGACGGTGTACAAAGCGATAAAATTGCATTTGGCATTATACCCACTTTCGCTTTTGGCGTGTTCCTTTATCAGAATCCTCCTAATGTCGCTGTGACTAGTGTGGATATCATTGATTTCAGATTAGAACAAAAAGAACTGACGAATGCCCTCGAAATAGATGTACATAACATCGGAGATGGCATATCGCATTGTACGGTATATGTAGATCTCACTAACATGAAGACCGGTGAGACACAGAAACTAGTGGTGAAGAGATTCACCATAGTCCCCGGACTTAAAAGAGCATTCCATTTTGGACTTCCTGAAGGACTCGAACCAGGTCAATACTCAGCCGTAAGCGTGCTGGATTTTGGCTCTAACGAGGAATTGCAGGCAGCTGAGATTGAATTTAACCTATAAGTAAGTTTTGAAATTTAAACCACAAATTATGAAAAAAGTCATTTTGACGCTAATAGCGCTTGCCGGTATCACGGCAATCTCAAACGCCCAGCTCATTGATGAGAAGGACGTAACTGTAACGATGGACCTTCAGCCGGTACTTCAGCTGGATATGTCTACACCTAACCAGATAGAATTCGTTTTCGATGAGATTAACGAATACTACTCAGGTATCACCCAATATGCAGCAACCATCTTGAAGGTGAGCTCTACGGTGAGTTGGGATCTATATGCCGTAGGACGTTCTAATGGAACGAACGGGGCAGAGTTCTGGGATCAGCAAATCGATTATGGAAATGATAATCCAAATGCAGTCCCTAACCTTCCGTTGAGCCTTTTGGAGATCCGTCAGGCACAACCTAATAACGGTTCTAACGCGGCCACTGGTCCGTTCGCTGATTACAATCAAGCCTTCTCTCCATCCGGAACTCCGAGTGCAGGAAACAGCTTGTATGTGAACGGTGGAACACTTACACCTCCTTCAGGAGATGATAAGTACATCGGTGGTCACGCAGGTACTTCGGGTATCGCAGGTGATGACTTCCTACCAGGAGGGTCTTATTTGACGCAGACCGGTAACACTAGTGATTATTACTACGCTCTTGATTATAGGATTATGCCAGGTCTTCCTGCCATCTTCCCTAACGCTGCCGATGCTGATGGCGGTGCTTTTGAGGACATAGTGACGACTAATGCTGCTGGTTCTTATGCGGAGCCAGGAGTCTACACCATGTACGTACAGTACGTGTTGCTAGAAGACCAATAAGAAGAAATCTAAGAGGGCGGTGGAATTAAACCTGTCACCGCTCCTCTTTTCTTCTTTGTTTTTGAATTAACCTGAACTAAGTACTATGAACTCCAAACTGATCCTGCTGATATTCGTATTGGTGCCCAGCCTCATGAAGGCTCAGGTCCATTGCGGAGCAGTGAGCTTCGAGCCCAACGTTCCTGTGGCAGTGAATCTCACCTTCGATTCCTTCAGTCAATATGAGGCCGGTATCACCATTAACAATGTGGCCACGCTCAGACTTAGGGTTGAAGATCAAGCTATTCCAGACCCAGATTGTAAATGGTTCCTTCATATGGAAGTGGACAACAATCCTGGTGGTGGTACCTCTTCTGATGAATGGGAGACCTTAACCACCTACGGTAGTGGCACAGGCAACAAACCCAGTTTGGATATTCTGCAGATCCGTGTCAGGAATAACTGCCAGACCTCTCCCATAGATGGGATCTTCCAGAATTTCTCGAATAGCGGTGATATCCTCGATATTATTGCCGACCTACTTCCTTTAACCACAGCCGGTTCATGCACGACCAACGTGAATGGCCCCGGTAACTATCAAGGCAATTATTCAGAGTACACCTTTAGTATCGATGTCAGGGTAAGACCGGGATATGATTTCAACCCCGGAGTCTATGAACTCAATGTGCGCTTCCACTTAGAAGAGCAGATGTGAAAAAACAGACACCATGAACCTGAACTACACCAAAACCATACTAACCATCTTGCTTAGCACCATCTTGCTTAGCACACAGGCACAGATAATCTCTGCCGATGCCAGCCTATATGAAGTTAAATTCAAATTGGATGAAATCGAATTCTTAAAAAGTGAAGTGGTTTCTAATCCACTTATGATTAAGAATAAGAGCAGTCAGCCTACGACCATAACTCTTGACGTGAGCTATCCTCCTAACTGGAGAATAATAGGCACGAGGAAGAATGAAGTTACCATTCCTGCCAATGATTCTATATACATTCCCCTTAGGTTTATCCCTGCTGGCGGAATAGGCGGAAACACTAAATACGCGATCAATGCCATGATCCGAAATACCGATGGATATCCTGTCGGTGTGAGCCAGTTCTTTTGCTTCACGAAAAAAATATTGAAATGGGAAATGGAAATAGGGCCTGCCGATAAAATCTATTTCCGTAATGATGAGGACGAAGCTGATTTCGACCTTACCCTTAAGAATACAGGAAATCAAGCTGCTGATTTCCAAGTAACCTTGAATGGAGGAACACGTGAAGACCTTGTTCTTCGAGATACACTGGGAAATATCATTCGCAGACCTACCTATACTCTTCCATTGAAAGCAAGCGCTGACACCACCCTCAAGTTCAACGTAAGTCCAGCTCAGTTCAGTAGGAATTTCAGAACGGTGAGTTTAACCAGCCATCGTCCTTTGTCCATCACTCAGGAGCGCAGGTTCCGCTATTATGCCATCTCTGAAGAGGCGAAAGATATAGATGGTGGATCCTTCAAAAGGGGAACGAAGATGGACTTCGTTCGTTTGGCCAATGAAAATGAGGTCTCTCCTTATGGATCTGATCACCTTCCTTTGACTGTAGAAGCTCAAGTGCAAAACATTCTTTCAGATTATAGTATCATGTCCTTGAACCTTATGGGTGCAAAACAGATAGATGCTGATTCACGATTGGTTTATTTCACCCAATTCTTTTTCTCTCAGAATTTCTTCAATACCGAGCTCTTGGATAATGTGCCTTGGTACGTAGGATATTTCGAGCCTAAATGGGATGTTCAATTGGGTATGGTCAATGGCCGCGCCATAGGAACTCCTAGCGCTGGTAAAGGAATTACGGGCAGCTATCAAATACTCAAGAAACATCGTATAGGAGCACATTTAACGCGTTCTCCTAATTTAAATAATGGGCGATATACGAATTACGGCCTTTTTCATGAATATGAGGGAGATGGAAATTTCAGAG
>CALFHF010000129.1 GCA_937875855.1 uncultured Flavobacteriales bacterium | reverse complement strand
TGAGGGATTCGAACCCCCGACCCTCTCGGTGTAAACGAGATGCTCTGAACCAACTGAGCTAAGCACCCTTTCTTCAAGAAATCACTTTCTTTTTGAAGGAGTGCAAATATAGATCTATTTCATATCCACACAAAGAATATTGGAGCAATAAAAAAGCCCCCGCACAAGCAGGGGCTTTCAATTCCATAAACTACTCAGAATCAACCCTGTAATACAAATCTGCACGGCAGATTGTACTGAACTTTCACGGGCTTACCTCTTTGTTTTCCAGGAGTCCACCTAGGCATGCTCTTCACCACGCGAATGGCTTCTTCATCACATCCTCCACCTATTCCACGAAGCACCTTCACATTAGATACAGCGCCATCTTTCTCCACAACGAAGGTCACATAAACTGTTCCTTGTATTCCGCTTTCCTTAGCTAGCGTAGGATATTTAATGTTCTTACCGAGGTAGGAAAGCATAGCTCCATCACCACCTGGGAATGAAGGCATGTCTTGAACAATGGTAAATATCTCTTCTTCCATCACGTCCTCAGCAGTCTCTTCGATGAACTCAATCTCAGTGGTTTCATCCACCGTCTGATCGTCAATCACCAAATCCTCTTCCACGTCCTCATCATCCTCTACAATATCAAGGATAGTTGCCTCTTGCGGTGGCGGTGGCGGTGGCGGTGGCGGTTGTTGGAAGCTGATAGGAACGATCTCGTCCTCTACTAAGTCAGCCTTGTAGTCACCTAGCCCAGCAACTGCCTCATCGAATGTTTTCCATTCAAAGGAAACCAGCATTAAAGCCATGGCAGCCATGATTCCCATCCATCTCAATGAGGATTTCCTTTTCTCTAGGTCAGCCTCTGGGTTCTTCTTCAATTCCATAATGTGAGATTATAAGTGGTTAAAAGTATGAATAAGGATGGGAAATTGCCCATCTTACTTAGGAATACACTCGAACAAAAGATAGGTTCATATCCTTTTCCTAAAAAAAACAGGGATGAGCATTACGCCTATTTCATTGGCTAGGACATCCATCCAATCAAAAGAACGATCAATAAAGAAGGTTTCTTGCATCCACTCCATGGCCATTCCAAAGCAGGAACTGATTAAGACAGCTCCCAGAAGCGCAGAGAATAATGGTTTGGAAATGGACCTAGCCCATAAGTAACACATAATGCCATACATTAGGGCATGCACGAGTTTATCTGATTGCCATAAATCTACCTGTGGTAAATCCTTTCCCGGTAATGCACTCAATATGAAGATACATCCTGTCCAAAGTATCGCTAGAAATACGACACGAGGTCGCTTAAGCCACAAGCTCGGCATAGGCCTCAGCACTCATAAGTGCCTCCAATTCTGACGTGTCACTCATCTTCACTTTCACCATCCATCCTGCTCCATAAGGGTCAGAATTCACTGACTCAGGGCTATCGGCAAGGCTCGCATTCACTTCTATAATTTCTCCTGAAATAGGCATGAATAGGTCGCTTACAGTCTTCACTGCTTCTACCGAACCAAAGACCTCCTCAGCGTTCAACGTCTCACCTTCTGTCTCTATCTCTACAAATACGATATCGCCCAACTCTCCTTGAGCAAAATCAGTGACTCCAATAGTGGCTATGTCGCCAGCTACTTTGATCCATTCATGTTCTTTAGTATAGCGAAGGTCTTTAGGGATATTCATAGTCGTGTGTGTTGTTAGGTTAGGATCACTGTGCTAGCGTAAATCGTATGGCGATTCCCGCATTAATATTACTAGTTCTGTAGGATAAAGAGACCTTAGGGTCGTTGATCTGATGATCATAGAAAGCCCTCAGGTTTAAGTTTCTGTTCAACGTATAATCAGCTGAGAATTTCAAGGAGAACACACGCTGACCTGATGTCACCTGATTCGTGCGCTGTTCCATACTACGGGTCAAGGTCTCACTGTCACGTATAGATAAATCAGCTCTTACGTTGACATCACTAGTCGGACGTTTTGTCTGACCCAATTTGAATGGGAATTTCACATCAGTAAATCTATATCCACCTCCGATGATTAATTCATCACTCTTGTTCTCGGTCAATTGATAGTTAGAAAGCGTGAAGCTCAAGGTCCTGTTCTTTCTTAATTCAACTTTCGTGATTAAGCTATTCTGCCAAGTCATGTCAATATTGAAGAGCGGACTTAACTGCTCAGAGATGCTAATGGACCCTATCTGTAATTGAGGGATATAATTCCCGTTCTGATCTGTAGCCGCTGGTATTCCATTTATTTCTTCATACTGCAGATTCGTAGTATAGGTACTCACAGAATATGTAGATCTGTATTGATGGCTCAAGGTCACTGAACGGAAGTACTTTTTCAGTTTCTTGTTCTTGGACAGGCCATCATACGTAACCCTCCAGTTAGGCATAGGAGTCACGCTCAATGGATTCAGTTTTACATTATTCGGGTCCTTATCAGTATAGGCCGCCAAGAACGCTGGAATGACCACTTCCTGTGAAGTACCTCCATAGCCGTCATAGTATTCACCGTTAAAACCGGAGAAGGGATTATCAGCTGCTAATCGCGCAGAAATAACCGCTCTGTTCGTTATAAATTGATTGAAAACAGCTGAGATATTATCGTCTCCACTTTTCTCGAATGCTGAACCCCATGTTATGATACTCGCGCTATATGAACCGGTTTGCACTGGGTTATCATTGACATAATCTTGGATGGATTCATTGAAACGGAAGAAGCCTGCGTTGTTTCTAGTCTCGGTAGCAGTGGCCGTTAGCTCTATGCGCATGCTCTTAATAGGCTCTATGTTCGCTCTGATATTCAAGTTATCAGAGTACGTTATAGTGAAGGGGTTATTGATGAATTGATTCTCCACAAGCCATCCTCTGCGTGCTGCTTCGAATGGATAATTTTCATTCTGGGAACCAATCAAGAACCCTGCCCCTGGCCCTTGGAATTGATTATCAAAACCAAGAAGAGTAGTTTCTGACCCATAGCCTGGAAGCAATGTTCCTTCAGTCTGGGTATAGGTGATGTTTATATTTTTCAGCATCATCAAGAAACGAGCGCTCTCCTTCCCTATTTTGAATCCATCATCCTTGTTTTTATCAGTTTTCTCGTCCTTTTTATTGGCGTCTCCTTCCTTGCCTTCCTCCACGTCTCTCTGGCTCACTTTGGTGGCTCTCTGCCTTGAAGACTTGCTGTCCTTATTCGCATTAGCTAAAAAAGGAACCTTATTATATAAGGTGGTCATGTTAAGCTGAGCATTCACATTCAGACTTCGGGCATTCTGAATGATGTTCCCTAGGGTGTCCTGTGAGAATGGCGCTCTGAGCCAATTATAGCTCCCCGTATATCCTGTGTTTACGGTAATCCAGTCGGTCATTGGGATATAATCCAGCGGCAATTTGTAAGTCACATTCACTTGATGGTTATAGTCTGTGGTCTCTCCAAAGCTTTGAATGCTCGTCCAAACAGAATCTTTGAACGCTTGATATTCGTCCTTCTCTGATTTGTCCACTCTTCCTGCAGGCTCACCTATGATCGCATTGTTATTGGCCAAGAACGTAAGTTTCAAGTTCTTAGTCAGATCATATTTCATGTCATAGACTCTTCTCCAAGTGAAGGTTTTTGTGTACTGAGCAGGTGGAGTAAAATCGGCCAAGAGGGGATTATCCTCAATGTTATTTCTGGATTGATACGCACTATAACTCCTATTCACATCAGTCCTGAAAGAAAATTGTCTTGGTCCTACATTGAAATTAAACTCCTTCACGGCTCTTAGCCACTTTGATTTCTGAATGAAGGTGACCGCGCTGAACGGCTCTACTTTCAATGGTTTGGGCTGGTAATCATAACTGATTCCACCATGATAAACCTTGGAATTCTGGAACTCCGTATTGATGTCCTTATGCTTCTGCTCGCTATAACTATAAGAGAACGTGAAGTTAGATATGTCATAAGGCATAGGTGCTCCTTTAGCGTCCTTGGACCTTTCCTTTCTCACGTTAGTGAAGTTGATGCTTCTACGTGAGGTCAATGACCTTCTCTTTCTAATGTACGACTTCCTGTCCTCTACTTGATTTATAATCTCCTGTGTTTCAAGGTCAGGTGATAAAGGATCAAATTGGGGATTGCTGACCGTCTCACTGAATCCTAAGTACATCGGAATTTTCACTCCGCTTTCTTCGGGGAGGAATTTTCCTAACTCTATATTACTCGATGCATCTACTCCTCTAATCTGTTCACGTTGACGTTCGCTTACTTTCTTTTCAATAGACCCAAATCCAGGCGTGCTAATATTTCCTGCTACGGATAGATTTCCGAGGTCGGCCAACTGAGTGGTGAACCTACCTATGGCTGCCCAACCTCCACGCTGATCGAAATCAGCAAGCCTAAGCTCATTGAACCACACCTCAGCGCACACATCTAGTCCCACGTCAGTTGCCCAGATATTCTCATCCTTCTTGGGGTTCCTGATTCCAAGCATTATGGTCTTCACTGAACTAAGGACAGGGTTACCCACAACTTTTATTCTACGATCACCGTCATTGACGATATAGGGAACATTCAAAGGTGAATTCGGGTCAAGATTTCGGGCTGCTTTCGCTTCTTTTAGTTTGTCAAAATCAATGATCATATCATTGGCTTCAGGCCAAATATCATCATCTAAAGCTGCGAACCAGTTCGTAGGATGCAACGGAATTTCATATTCATAATAGTTCTGATTGAAATCAGACCCCAATCGAATGAAGACCGTCACATCACCATATTTCAAATTCTCAAACTGGTCGTCATCTTCTAGGTGCATGAACATCTTCAGCTTCTTGTAAGAACGCATGTCAATGTTCACGCTCCTGAATGCGGCTCGGCTATCTCCATCACGAAGATTACACACTTCCATAGAAAGTGATTGCTCATTCAGATTGGCCAAGTTCGCTGTGGCAGTATTAATCTCACGTTGAATTCCCGGAGGTAGAACATAATTAACTGGATCCCTATTCCCGTTCTCCTCTATGTTTACTGCAGCTATATTGAACAGGGTATTTCCTACTTCACCACCTTCTCCTTCACCTGGCGCAGCCAAGGATTCGGCATAACGCCTCCACTCTCCTCTTACAAGTTCAAGTCTGGCAAATCGAAGCGTGACATTCTCTGACCATCCCGTCATGAACATCCTGAAGAATCTGATACTTCTAAAATCTTGAATGTCCCCTACACGGTTTGCATTGGCTGAGTTGATATCCTTAATCGGAATCTTGAACTGATACCATGTGATAGGTCTGCTTCCTTCTTGGGTAGTGGCGAAGGTTTCGAACATATCAGTGATGTAATTCTGCCCGATGCTCATCTGATTCGGACGCAGGTTTACTTTATACTGGTAGTAGCTTTCAGCCTTACTTAAGTTCTGATCCTGATTGATATCCTCCGTGGTTGGCAGTGTAGTGGCCTGGGTAGGAAAAGATTCTTGGCTATCTGTCGTGGTGATAGAGTTTCCTTCCGTAGCATTATACCTTTTATATCTATCAATGATGTTTAAGTTATCTACTGCACCACCTCTGAAATAACGATAGTCATCATTGGAAGGGTCTGCTGTGACAAGAGCTAAAACTTGAGGGCTAAGTGAGTTCAAGAAATCAGCTCTTAATGCATTCTCAGTAGCATTATTCATTCCATCAAGACCTACGTCTTGCGCTGCATTCGAATTCGTGGTGTTATCAAAAGCGTTTACTATAACCTGAGTGGTAGGCACCACGGACCAAGTCGTCAACTCAGTGGTAGAAGAAACATCATCAGGGCCTGAAGGCAATCCATTCTCAAAGAATTTCTTCGAGTCTTTCAAGATATCCTCGCTCACATTTCCAAGATTGAAATAGAGTTCACCACCCACAGAATTCTCCGAGTCTTCATGGAAAGGATCCATAAGCCAGAACTGTATGAATTCAATATTAGCCTGCTCGAAATCCGTGGTTGTCAAGTTTCGCATCACACCACCCCAGTTCTGCGTAGCATTATCCAATTTCAATTGACCTTGACTATTCACGAAAAGATCATTCGCATTATAGTTGTACGGACCTCTCTCTGTGGGATAGTAACTCAAATCAAGTGTTGGGATATTCGTAGGCGTTCCAGGAGCTAGCTGCCTATTAGGGAAGACTTCTCTTTCCAATACTTCACGCATTCTGTGATCAGATTGCATCTCATTCGTAATGTTCCCTGGGGTCAATCCGTTGTCTCTGAAGAAAAGTGGGTCAATGACATACCAACTTAATTGTGCTCTTCTGAATCCATAGCTGAGGTCATTGACCAGATTCGCTTCGGGATAGATCTGCGGAGTCGAGGCTAATTGCCACTGAGATACATTCCTAATATCGATAACAGACTGGCTACCTTCAAAGTCATCTACGTAGCTCACACCCTCCTTGGTAATGGCTTTAGAATGGCCAGGAATCAGATGAGCAAATTCCCCACTAAGTGTCATATTCGAAGCCTCCTTAGTTCCGTAGAAAGGAAGCTTATCTACTAATTTGGTAACAAACCCTGACTCTGTTTGATAGTTCGCATCCACACCCCATATTGTGTTGCTGATAGGCTCATCCCCGAAGTTGATTTTTTGTGTAATGGGTCGCTCCGTAAGGTTCATGATAGTACCACCAAGCATAAGATCCTTGCTCATTTTATAGTCAAAACGTGATCCTACGAGGGTTTTCGTCTGTATACTGAAAAGGGAATTACTTTCTAAGGAGATCTTTATAGGGGTCTGGGATTCCAAGAGACCAGAGTTCAATATTTTCACTCGACCTAGATTATAATCCACCGTATAATCTACATTTTCAGCAAGTTGAACCCCACCTGCAGTCACACGCACAGATCCTTGCGGAACGTTGATAGCGTTTAATGATATCTCATCACTAGAGGCAGATTGATACATTCCTTTCAGCTTGAAACGATTCTTCTCGGGCAATTGGCGTGCTGCAGTCTGAGTAGAATCGTACAACTCATTATAGACAATATTGTCTCGTATTGCTTGTGAAACACCTCTATCACTCAGTTCTTTATCCAAGTAATCACCGAAAGGTCTTATGGTGCTGAAGAAGATTCTACCGTTTCGGGCATTTATGGTTCCTCCTTCCGTAGCAGCATTATCTACATAGTCGAATACTCCATCAGGAGTGGGATTGGTGTTCTGATCCAACCTGTCCATACCTAAAAGATTAATTAATGGAATTCCATTAATTCCATCTTGAGGAAGAAAAGGAATATCATAGCCTTCTAGTGGGTCATTATACCAAATGTCTAATCTAAAATTCTCCTTGTTCACTTGGAAAGCACCCATTGAGTATACGTTCTTCATCATCAAATCCCAGATAGGAAGCCTAGGGTTAGTGATAGTCGCTTTCAATAATTTCAAGAAGAGAGAATTAGGAGCTACGACACCATCTGTCGAGAAATCTCCTACTTGATACGTCTGTCCAGCAATGGTATACTGATAAGCAACCGCAAGAACCTCATCATTATTCAGAGATTGATTAAGCGAGATGAAACCCAGTTTAGTATTATAGGTGTATTCGTTAGGGCTAAGTTTTCTTGCATTCTCGACTTCTTCAAAGTGACGCGCAGGAGTCAATCCAGCTCCAGCTAAGGCTCCTGTCACGTTATTAAACGTCCTTACTCCAGGAGTTGCTTCAGCAAATGAATACAGGCTGTTCTGTGAGTTAGAAGGAAGGACTCCTGGCCCATCAGTGATGAAAATGTCTGGGGTGATATCTGACCCTTCTTGACCTATATCACTGGCATCTTCTCCTAGATCAGAGAAAGCGACTATATTCCTATTTTCCTCATATGCAGCTCGATTATTTGTAATCCAAACCTCTATACGTGTGATGTAGGATTGAGAACTTACTACTGGTAAACTCTTCAATGCCTGATCATACTTCTCTTTGAAATAATGGTTTACGAAGTAGTGTCTATTCGCTTCATAGTCGTCAATCCCGATAGAGAAATTCTGAGTTTGTGCACCCCCTGAGACATTGATTTCTTTCCGTTGACCTCTTTCTTGAGAGAAGACGGAAGTGACATTCAGTTTTCCAAATCTCAACTTAGTCTTGATACCGAAGAGGGTCTGACTTCCTGTAATTAATGAACCGCTTAACGGTAAGCTTACATCTCCCGCTTCTATGTTCTGGATAATCTCATCCTCTTTTCCTTCGAACTGAAGCTTGATCTTATTCTCAAAATCGAAGGAGGCCTCCGTATTATAATTGAAGTTCAGTTTCATCTTGTCTCCTATGCTTCCAAGGAGGTTAAGTTGAATCTGTTGGTCAAAGTCAAACGTAGTGATCCTTCGCTGGCGTTCTGGAATTCTTGGGTTCTCTGTTTTGCTTCTGTTTATTCCGAAAGAAAGTTCAGCCGAGCCTTGAGGACGAATATCAATGGTATTGCCTCCGAAGATTCTATCGAAGATCTCGCTTTCTACTTTCAAGGAAGGTGCAATGGTCTTGAACTCTGAATTTTCATCTTGCTCAGATTCATTCTGTTCAGTAACCATCTCATGCCAATTCTGCTGCAGGATATCTTCGAAACTGTAATCCATGAATTCATCATTGCTCATAGAGCTAGGATTACGATAGGGCATGGAGCCTATATTCTGATAGAAATAATAGCCTCCTGTAGAAGGATCATACTCTACGTCAGATTCAATATTAGGCGGATTCTGAAGATCTATGCCACTTCCACCTCCTCCAAAAGGGTTATTAGAATCAGAAATAGGATACGGAAGAATAATCTCAGGACTATCCAAAGGAGAAACCGTGGACGAAAGGAGTTCCTCCTTGTCCTGACGCTCCTCCGCTAAGACCACTGGGTCCGTATTCAGCCCATACATAGCCAAAGTGACCGCGACAGCACCGGCCAAAAAGTGAGAATTCAATGTCTTAGTTATATAGCTCAAGAGGGAGTTCTTAAAGGGCCTTTAGGCTCTTTTTAATCATTTGTTCTATATCAAGTTCTGCTTTACTTTCCTTGATAACCGCGCTCAATGTTCGATCAGCTCGGACTCTGTCAAATCCAAGCGAACACAGAGCAACTAACGCCTCCTGACGGGCAATATTGCCTGAATTGATTGTTCCTTCAACCATATCTGTTTGAGGAATGACTTTCTCTGAAAGGTCCATTACGATACGCTGAGCCAGTTTAGGGCCAATTCCTTTGACTGCTTTAAACAGTTTGTCGTCTTTTTCAAAAATCGCTCGTTCCAGTTGAGACACGTTCAACTGGCTCAATATGGTCATACCTATGGTCGCACTCACACCTGAAACAGTAATGAGTTGTCTAAAGAGATCACGCTCTCTCTTTTCAGAAAAACCAAAAAGCTGATGAGAGCTGGCGCCACCACGCACATCGACTGACACTGAATAATGAGTCAATAGCATGCACTGTTCCTCGGTAAGTGACTCGTAGGTCTTAGCCGAGATACGCAGTTCATATCCCAATCCATTACAATCTATTAGTGCATGGCCGGGGGTCTTTTCGACCAATCTACCTTTGACAAAAGCTATCATCTATTTATAGGAAAAGGGGACAAGCCCCCACAAGGGGGGTAAAAATAGAAATTTAGCCTCCATATTCAGGATTCCATTTTAAAGTGAAAGATTAGCGTCACAAAAGCACGCAATATATGAAGAAACACCTAGTAGTACTGAGCGGAGCAGGCATAAGCGCTGAGAGCGGTCTGAAGACCTTCAGAGATAGTGATGGATTATGGGAGCACCATAAAATAGAGGAAGTGGCAACTCCTGAGGCTTGGCGAAAAAATCCTGCTCTTGTAAATCAATTCTATAACCAACGAAGAATGCAACTTTCAGAGGCCCGTCCAAATCGTGCTCATGAGCTTTTGGCGGACTTAGAATCCAAGTTTAAGGTGAGTATCATCACTCAAAATGTTGACGACTTGCATGAACGAGCTGGGAGCACGATCGTAATGCACTTGCATGGGGAACTTATCAAAGTGCGCAGTGAAATAGACTCTTCTCACATGGAAACCATTGGATACAGGACATTGGGGCTAGATGAGAAATGTCCTCAAGGTCATCGCCTACGACCGCACATAGTCTGGTTTGGGGAAGAAGTCCCTATGATGAGCGCAGCAATGCACGTTACTCACTCGGCTGACCTTCTTTTGGTCATTGGGACATCATTAAATGTCTATCCCGCAGCTGGTCTTATTCATGAAGCGGCTCCTCATTGCCCTATCTTCTTAGTAGACCCAGACCCTGTTATGAAACGGATGGAGAGTGGACGACTCAAGGTAATCAATGAAAAAGCGACCATAGGTATGCCTATGGTCGCTGAAATCTTGGATTCCTATTAATCTAGGATATCAGTGCTTCACTAGAAGCTTGGAGGTCTTCAAAGTCTTTTTACCATCAGTGATAGAAAGGAAATACATTCCATTCCTAAATGTACCTGTAGGAAGGATTAGTTTGTTATTCAATGCAGCATTAACTTGTTCCTTATAGATAACTTGACCTAGTACATCGCACACCTCAACTCGGTAGACACCTTTATGTTTTTCCAATGTTATGGCTACTTGTTGATCAGCAGGATTAGGGACCATACTGAAATTCAGGTCTTGGTTTTCATCAAGTCCTACCAAGCAATTATCACTGTGATTGAATAGTATATCGAATTGACCTAGTGTCTGTGATGGCTCATCAGCATTAAAGAACTCTATTCTAAAATTAGAACAGCCAATCAAATTTTCTGGGTGATAGTGAAAAGCGAATGACTGAACTGTTTCCCCTGGATCAGCGGTTTCCTGAAGCTCAGTTGTTCCGAAGCCTACGACCCATATTGGATTCTCTCCCGCAACTTGAGTAGTGTTTGGGCAGATTAACCAGCACACATTGTTCTCAGTCCCTGGAAGCACATCTAGCTCCGTCCTTCTGCACTTTACGTTATATATAGTCTCAGAATCATTGGTCACCCACACGATAAGTTCCTGGTCCGGAATACTGGCTTGAGTGGCCACTTCTATAGATGTTCCATTCAGCGCTTCAGACTGATTAGGGTAGGTAATAGTGAGCTGCGCTTGGCTAAGAGAAGCAATGAGCAGAGCAGCTGAAATAGATAAGAGTGTCTTCATGATATTGCTTAAGTAGAACCTATATGATTCCCTCAAACTCAAAGATAAGTGAACATTCAAGTATAGGCAAAGGGAGTTTGATTAAGATCCGGTTAAAACTCGGACAGAATTCCAATCCTGAGAATGCTTGGAGCAAATTGGGATTTTGAAAGCAAGCCTCAGGCAGCTTTCTTTGTAGCTTAACCGAAAACAAGTCTATGAGCTCATTGAGACCCATTCTCTTCTTCCTTCTCTGTTTTTTATTTGTGACAGCTCAGTCTCAACAACCGCAGACCAGTGTGAGCGGTTATCTAGATTATTTCGGGCAATACTATAATGAAGATGATCAGATAGGCGCAGTTGTCCCTGAATGGGATTACAGCAGTAATGCCTTTACGTATTTGAATTTGGCGAGAGGCGAATTCAAAGCAGGAATGCGTTTTGAATCTTATCTAAATCCGCTAGCTGGCTACCCCGTAGGATTTGAAGGGTCAGGGATAGGATACAGATTCGTTTCTTGGGAAAAGGAAGGCTTAGAAGTCACCGTGGGAAATTTCTATGAACAGTTCGGGAGCGGTATGTTGCTAAGAAGTTTTGAAGAAAGAACCCTTGGACTTGATAATGCATTAGATGGAATACGAGTGCGCTACCGTCCTTTTAATGGGTTTAAAATCACAGGAATAGTAGCCAAGCAAAGGGCCACATTCAAGGATAAACTTAATAATGGAAATGGCGTGATTCGCGCTATTGATGGAGAGTTAAGTTTGAATGAAGCCTTTAAGTCTTTGAACGAAAGTGAGCTTCGTATTGACCTAGGAGGAAGCTTTGTGAGCAAATACAACGATGATAATAAGGTAGATAGCTTGATGCTTCCGAAGAATGTAGGAGCCTTCAGCCCTAGGCTTGGGTTAAATTGGAAAGACTGGAGGTTTAATGCTGAGTATGGATATAAAATCAATGACCCCTATCCTGTTACCAATCCGCCTGGACAAGAGTTCATCTACAATTACAAGAACGGAGAAGCTGTCTATTTAGATTTAGGATACTCCACGAAGGGCTTTGCAATTGACTTGAGAGCAAGACACGTAGATAATATGGTATGGCGTTCTACTAACAATGCGACCATTCCTACTTCTCAGCTGATAGGATTCATAGCTCCGCCCACAAAACAGTATACCTATAACCTCGCGAGCACCTTGTATCCTTATCAGTCCAATCTCTTCGGAGAGGTATCCTATAGAGCTGATGTATTGTATAAGATTCCCAAGGACAGCAAGCTTGGAGGTAAATATGGTGTGAATATCAGCGCAAGCTATACCGCAGCCTTTGCTCCTGAACGAACACCCATGAGTGATTTTAATGAGACCCGTGTGGGGTATGAGACACGCCTCTTCGCAGCGTCAGACAGTGCGTTCTTGAAGGACTTCAATATAGAACTCAAGAAAAAATGGTCTAAGAATACCACCACCACGTTGGCTTATTACAATTGGATGTTCGATGATAGAGCCCAATTAGTTGCAGTACATCATGAGCGCATTTATGCTGACATATTTGTATTCGAACTAGCTCAGAAATTGGCCAAGAAACAGTCCATCCGAATAGAAGTTCAAGGTTTATTCACAGAACAGGATCAAGGAAATTGGGCCTTTGGAATGATAGAATACACCATTGCACCTCACTGGTCCATCACGGTTCTTGACCAGTATAACTATGGCAATTCAGAAACGGACAAACGCTTCCACAACGCCTTAGCCAACGTTGCCTATTTTAAAGGACCTCATCGATTTGCTGTTCAATATGGAAGATACAGTGCAGGCTTCTTCTGTGTAGGAGGAATATGCCGAGCAGTTCCTGCCTCCAATGGACTTAGTTTAAGCATCACATCAAGTTTCTAAGAATGATTCAGAAAATACTCCCTTTATTTCTCATACTAGCTACCCTCAGCGCTTGCGACAAGATAGATCAGCCTGTCATTCAACAAGCTTCTTCAGGGCTTGAAGGACTTGATTGGACGCTCTTTCCAGGAGGTGACCCTGAGTCCTATGTAGTGCCCACTTTCAGTGCTAGTAGCAACACTATGAGGAATGTCTTGCTCGAAGATTATACAGGTCATAAATGCACCAACTGCCCATCAGCGAATCAGACAGCAAGCAATCTAGAAGCGGCATATCCCGGGCGTGTGCTAGTGGCTACTGTTCATGCGAGTTCTACGGGAAACTTTCAAGCTGTTGATGCAGAACATCCGTTAGACTTCACTACGGAGGCAGGAGACGTGTATACAACTGACATCCCTGGATTCTTTGGGAATCCTTCAGGTACGGTAAATAGAAGGTCTTTGGGTGTTGAGAGCAGTGTATGGTATTTTGATTTCCAATGGGCTTCTGAAATTGAGTCAGAATTGAACGAAAACAATGCGGTAAACATTCAAGTAGAGACTAATTACTATCCAGAGACCAATGGCTTATTCATTCATACAGCTACAGAGTCTTTATCTGCATTGGATGAGAATCATCGCTTGGTCATCTATTTATTAAGGAAAGAAGTAATCTCACCTCAGTCATTAAATGACGGCTCTGTAGATGAAGAATATGAGCATCATGAAGTGTTGACTGCCAATATCAATGGAACATGGGGAACGGCACTGCGCTTAGATACTATGAGCACATCAGACATCGCGCTGCATCACTTTAGTTACGCCCTGCCTGATCCTATTACTGATCCTACGTATCAGGTCCAAAATCTGAAATTGCTGGTTTATGTAATGAATAGGGATACCTATAGGGTGGTTCAAATAATCGACAAACAGCTTTAAAACAAACTCTTAGGAGTACAAGAAATTTCTCAGATTGAATGGTATGCGCGCATACCAACTACAATTTGGATTTGATTAAGACTTACTTTCACGATACAAAATTTGAAATCATCATGAAAAGATTCATTACGCTAACTCTCGGTGCTGCCATGCTTATGGCTACTGCACAACTTTCAGCACAAACTACTCCTAGAATGGGTTTATGTGAAGAAGCAACTCAGGCTTCATGCCCGCCATGCGCTTCTTTGAATCCTGCTCTGCAGACTTTAATGAACAACAACTCTGATAAAACCATCTTCATGGCCTATCAAGTTTGGTGGCCTGGTTTTGACCAGATGTATTTGGACAACGAAGCAGACATTGATGCTAGAGTTGGAACTTACTATGGTTATCAGTTTGCTCCACAAGTGAAGTTCCAAGGAACATACCCTAATGGTGGAGATGGTTCTTTGAACACCTTGACTCAGACAGTCATTAATAACAACTACGCACAGATGTCAGAATTCAATTTGACCATTTCTGCTGAATTGGTTAATGGAAATCTTCTGGTTACTGGATCATTGGATGCAACTGCAGCCGTATCTGGAAACCTGAAGCTTCACTTAGTATTGACTGAGGGAACCATTTATTCTACCCAAGCAACTGGTGGAACCAATGGAGAGACTGAATTTCACCACGTAATGAAGAAATTCCTGCCTGGAGTTGCTGGTATCGACCTTGCTGATTCATGGGTAGCTGGTGAGTCTTTGACTATTGATGAATCATACAACCTTGGAGGTCTTACTATATATAACTGGGACGATCTTGAAGTAATTGCTTTCGTTCAGAACAACGATGACAAGTTCATTTTACAAGCAACTAAGGATAGCGAAGTGCCAATCATCGTTGATGCTGCTAACAATGCAAGTGCTGGAAATATTTCTGGAACACCACTTGTTGTATGTGCTGGTCAAAACACATTGAGCCCTAACGTGACTATCGGTAATGGTGGTAATGAGACGCTTACTTCTTGTGACATCGTGTATAGCGTAAACGGAGGAGCTGAGCAAACGTATAGCTGGACAGGTTCTTTGGCTACTTTGGCAACTGCCCTTGTAACTCTTGACCCTATCACGTTTACTGCTTCTGCAGTTGACCCAACGGTCATCAACGTTATGGTACAGAACCCGAACGGCATGATGGATGAAGTATCTACTGATGATATGTCAAGCATTTCTATTGATCCTGCTCCAGGAACTGATTACACAGTTCAAGTGACCATCGTTGCTGACAACTATGGTGATGAGATATACTGGCAGATCACAAATAGTGCTGATGTAATCGTAGCATCAGGTGGTAACCCTAACGTAGGTCTTGACAACGTTGGGACGGGAGTTTTCCCTCCTCCATTCTCTGCTCAGTCTTATGCCAATGGAAGTACAAATGTTATTGACGTTACACTTCCTGCAATTGACTGTTATACGTTCCACATCACTGATTACTATGGAGATGGTCTTCTAGGAACTGGAACGTATTCATTGAAAGACAATGCTGGTCTAGTAATGCACTCTGACGTAGAGAATTACACGGATGAAGCAATCAAGAATTTCTCAGGAGATGCTACTTCTGCTGTCTCTGAGAATCTTCTTAGCCAAGGTTTGACTATGTCTCCTAACCCTGTATCTGAGAACTTGAACGTATACTTCAACTTGGTTTCTCAGTCACAAGTGAACATCACTGTGGTGAATACACTAGGTCAAGAGGTTATCAATGAGTTCCTAGGAGCACGTGCGATGGGGATGACTAACACTGCTATAGATATGAGCAATCTTGAAGCTGGTATATACTACGTAAGTGTAGTTGCTGGTTCTGAGCTTGCAATGAGAAAGATTTCAGTGATTCGTTAATCCATTGAGATTATAATATTGGAAAGAGGTTCCTATTTTGGGGGCCTCTTTCTTTTTTGGTTCAGTTTTTGCAAATGATATACATGGTCTAAAAACCCTTATTTGAGAAATGAAAAATCTACTATCCATCGCAGCTATCATGATGTTCACTTTGAGTACTTTCTCTCAGGAAGTGAAGGAAGTACCTTCAGTGATGTTGAAGAGCATGAAAGGTGAAGCGATTAATTCCTCTTCCTTTGACAATGAAGGAAAACCGTATATCATCAACTTTTGGGCAACGTGGTGCAGCCCCTGTAAGCGTGAGCTTAATGCCATAGCTGAAGTATACGAGGACTGGGTAGAAGAAACTGGTGTGAAAATCATCGCTATTTCTATAGATGACACACGTACCTCCAAAAGTGTGAAGCCATATGTTGATGCTTCAGGGTGGGAGTACGAAGTATACTTAGATGAGAATGGAGACTTCAAACGCGCTATGAATGTTGCAGCTCCTCCGTATACATTCTTGGTTGATGCCACCGGAAATATTGTCTATCAGCACATTGGATATAATCCTGGCGATGAAGAAGAATTGTATGAAGAGCTCATGAAGTTGATGAACTAATTCAACATGATTTCAAGAAATTCAAATAAAAGCCTCTGTCACATCCTTATAGGGGCTTTTTTTCTCTTTCTACCTTCCTATGTGTTAGCACAGAAGAATAGTCCGTATTTCAAACCCTATGCAAGCCTAGGACTATGCAGTTCTCAAATATCAGGAGATCAGCTTTCGGGGTTTAATCAAATAGGTCTCAGTGGAGGTGGTGGAATCAAGATAGGGCACAATGAAACTTGGGCCCCTCGCCTTGAAATTTTCTTCACTCAAAAAGGAAGCAGGAAGAACGCTCGCCCTGATGAAGGCGATTATAACAGCTATTTCCTCAAGTTGAATTATGTGGAGGTTCCATTAACATTAGACTTTGCTCCAGGGAAAACTGGGTTCCATTTTGGGTTATCTCCGGCCTACTTGGTGAGTGCAACAGAAGAAAATCAGAACGGAGAAATTCCAGGATTGGGAAGAGAATTCAAGTCCTATGACCTCAACGGAATTTTAGGTATCCAATATCGATTTCATGAACGATGGGAATTAGCTACCCGTTATTCCCAGTCTATTCTTCCTGTGCGAGAACACGCTGGAAACACTAGTTTCAGACTAAATCAAGGTCAATACAACTCTACCATACAATTTATGCTGCGTTTCAACCTTCTATATACAGAGTTCATAAGTGAAAAGTCTAAAGGCTGAAAAACGCTTGATAATGATTCCAGAATTCTTTACCTTAGTAATGCCTTTCGGGGGAAGGGTCTTTTTTGAAACCACAACATGTTGAATATGTTAGAACTAAGCAAGAAAGTGTTGGAGAAGGTGAGTTTTGATCGCAGTTTGTTCCATAAAGAATTAAGAAAAGCCATTCGCTGGGTATCTAAAGAAGATGTCGTTCTTCTTCAAGTCTGGTGCGTGACTGCCTATGGACATCTATACGGTGATGTGATTCGTGATTGTTTCTCAACCCTGGTCTGATTCCTTTTCTAAGAACCTGATATTTCGTTTTATTCCTTCAAAGCCTGGTCGCTCCAAAGCTGTTCTCACGAATGTTCGTTGGAACACCTCTTCAGTGAGTTCAAGCCATTGATCCTTAGACCATCCTGACCACGTTTCATTCATCTTGAATCTGGGTTCTTCATGTGGTTTTGAAAATCTATTCCAAGGACATACATCTTGGCAAATATCACATCCGAAGGCCCAATCTTCGAATTTCCCTTTCATGTCCTGATCTATTTCAGACTTCAATTCTATGGTGAAGTACGAAATACATTTAGACCCGTCTACTTTATAGGGTTCATAAATAGCCTCGGTAGGACATGCATCAATGCAGCGAGTACAATCTCCACAATGATCTGTCACGGCATAGTCATGCTCTAATTCTAAGTCTATATCAACTCGGCCAAGAAGAAGAAGGATCCTGCGCCTTTACTTAGAATATTGCTATGCTTTCCCAACCAACCAATACCAGATTTCATGGCCCATGCCTTATCTAAGACTGGTGCGCTATCTACAAAGCAACGCCCATCCACTTCACCTATTTCGGCTCGAATTGAATTGAGTAATTCAAAGAGCCTGTCTTTTACCACGAAGTGATAATCCTCACCATAGGCGTACTTAGAAATCTTAGGAACTCCCTCTTTCTGTTCTTCTGATGGAAAATAATTAAAGCTTAAGGACACCACTGATTTAGCGCCCGGAACGAGGAGAGTTGGGTCTAAACGTTTATCAAAATTACGCTCCATATAGGACATCTTCCCATGACGGGATTCCTTGATCCATTGCTCGAGACGTGGAGCTTCTTCTTCTAAAAAACCTGCCTGCGAGATTCCACAAGACATGAATCCCAGCTCCTTTGCTTTTTCCTTAATGAATAGGCTGCGCTGTGATTTTAGACTGCTTGCCATGGCTTGTGAATTCAGAAGAGTGAACCTTCTGATGCGCCTGGGGTTCTTCCTAGATGTTTATAGGCTTTTTCTGTAGCTTGTCTTCCGCGAGGTGTACGCGCCAGAAATCCTTCCATGATGAGGAATGGTTCATAGACTTCCTCAATAGTTCCAGCATCTTCACTGACAGCAGTGCTTATAGTATTCAAGCCCACAGGTCCTCCTTTGAACTTATCAATCAATGCTGCAAGGATTCTATTGTCCATTTCATCGAGACCATTTTCATCAACATTCAGAGCTTTCAACGCCATTCTAGTAATGGCAAGATCTATAGAGCCGTTTCCTTTCACTTGGGCAAAATCTCTCACTCTGCGCAACAATGCATTAGCAATACGAGGAGTGCCTCTGCTCCTGCCAGCAATCTCTATGGCCGCATTTTCTTGTATAGGAACTTCAAGAATTCCTGAAGAGCGCTCTACTATGCCACTCATGGTCTCAGTATCGTAATAAGAAAGCCTAGAGTTAATTCCAAAACGTGCTCGAAGCGGAGCAGTCAAAAGACCTGACCTAGTTGTAGCGCCTATGAGTGTAAATGGGTTCAATCCAATCTGTACTGTTCTTGCATTTGGCCCAGAATCTATGACGAGATCTATTTTATAATCTTCCATAGCTGAGTAGAGATACTCTTCTACCACTGGGCTGAGACGATGAATCTCATCAATGAAGAGCACATCATTAGGCTCAAGATTGGTAAGTAATCCGGCTAAATCTCCTGGTTTGTCTAATACCGGTCCTGAAGTCGTGCGTATGTTGACACCTAGTTCATTGGCAATAATGTAGGCCAAGGTCGTTTTACCCAATCCTGGAGGGCCATGTAAAAGGATATGGTCCAAGGACTCTTCCCTGCCTTTAGCAGCCGCCACGAAGACTTGGAGATTCTCTAATACTGACCGCTGCCCCGCGAAATCGTCAAAAGACTGCGGACGCAAGAAGCGCTCAACATCAGAGTCAGTTCTCGTAGCTTCATTATGTACATCAAATTCTTCCATGGGCCTCAATGAGGGTTCTAAAGTAGGGATTGTAGCGCCTCTCTACATAACCCGCTTTGATTGTAACGAACAAAAAGACCCCAAGCTTATGGCAAGGGGTCTTTATATTTCATAAAAAAAGATTATTTACCGGCAGCAAAACCCTGGGCAACCTCATCCCAATTGATAACATTGAAAAAAGCTGTCACATAATCAGGTCTGCGGTTCTGATAGTTCAAGTAATATGCATGCTCCCACACATCCAATCCGAGGATAGGATGTCCTCCACAGCCAATACCCGGCATAAGTGGGTTATCTTGATTAGCAGTAGAACAGATGTCTAGCTTCCCTCCTTTATGAACGCAAAGCCATGCCCATCCTGATCCAAAACGAGTTCCGGCAGCAGTACCGAACTTTTCTTTGAATGCGTCCACACTTCCAAAGGAAGCAACAATGGCTTCAGCCAAATCACCACTTGGGTTCCCGCCACCGTTAGGGCTCATTACTTTCCAGAAAAGGCTGTGGTTATAGAATCCACCGCCATTATTTCTAACAGCTGCGTTATTCATGTCAAGCCCTTTCAAAATCTCGTCAATGGTCTTGCTAGCCAGATCCGTTCCGTCAATGGCATTATTCAGGTTAGTGGTGTAGCCATTATGATGCTTAGCATGGTGTATTTCCATGGTGCGTGCGTCAATGTGAGGTTCCAATGCATCTTTAGCATAAGGTAGTTCAGGAAGTGAAAAAGCCATGTGTATTGAATTTATTATGCAACTGATTGTTGCTGTTGAATGAAATCCAAAGATAAGAATCCTTGGATCAATGTTTAGTTCGAGCGACCATATTCCATAGCCGCCTTGAATTCCTTATCTCCTTTGAGGTACACAGTGAAATATCCTTTCTCACCCCAAATGACACGCGCTATACCCGCTTTGAGCCTCATCTTTAGCTCTTCATTGGAGCGTTTTAGTTCACCTAATGTAGGAGACAATTTTTCTGATTCGGCATAGCTCAAAAAGCTATTGAACAACGTCTCATCGATATTAAATTTCTTCTCAAAATCTTCTGCTGATCCATATTTTTCAAGTGCAGCTCTATGACCATCAGCATAATCGAAAGAAAACTGATTAATCATACCGTTATAAATGACTTCGCTCAAGAATTTACTGTTGGCTGTGGTATCTATAGGGATGAAGACATCAGGCATGATTCCCCCTCCTCCGTACACAATACGGCCGCTCTTAGTTTTGTATTTCAGGGAGTCTGAAAGCGGGATGGAATCTTGGGACAACATTTCTCCACGTTCATAACGCTCTGCATAATCACCTTCATAATCAACCCCGTTTCCATATGGTTTCTGAATGCATCTTCCGCTTGGAGTAAAATAACGGGCAATGGTGAGTCGGATAGCGCTGTTGTCCTTAAACTCCATCTCATCTTGGACCAGTCCTTTGCCAAAACTTCTCCTGCCAATAATGGTTCCTCTATCGTTGTCTTGCAATGCTCCTGCTAGAATTTCAGAGGCTGAAGCCGAGCCTTCATTGATTAAGATGATTACTTCTAGGTTTTCCAGCTTTCCTTTTTTAGTGGCCTCATAAGTTCGCTTGGCTTGCTTTCTTCCTTCCGTGTATACGATTAATTCTCCCTCGACTAAGAACTCATCGGCCAGCTCTATAGCTGTTTGAAGATATCCGCCACCGTTACCCCTTAGATCTATAATCAATCTATCAATCCCCGTTCCAAGCCCATTAAGTGCTGAAGCAAATTCGTCATAGGTAGTTCTGGCAAATCGGTTTATTCTCACATATCCAGTCTTATCATCAGCCTTAATCCATACTGGAATACTCTGAATAGGAATTTCTCCTCTGGTAATAGTGAAATCTATTATGCCCTTTTGACCAAATCTAAGTACTCCCAAATCTACTGCAGTTCCACGTTCTCCACGAAGGAGTTCCATGACTCTCTTATTGGTGATATCTTTGCCCGCGATCGATGTGTCATTTACCGTGACTATTCTATCTCCAGCACGAATTCCCACTTGTTCTGAAGGGCCTCCACTCACGGGAGTAATCACCATGACAGTATCTTTTACAATTCTGAACTCTACTCCTATTCCATCAAAATTTCCTTGGAGCGGCTCACTGTATTCAGCTCTTTCCTCAGCTGAGATATAATATGAATGTGGATCCAGTTCTTGAAGGAAAGTCTGTATAGCTCCATCAACAAGCCCCGTCATATCCACAGAATCCACGTATTCTGAATCGACCAAGCGAACAACTTGTGAGAACTTATCGGCTTCTGATCCTCTGAATACCAATGGGTTATCAGGTGAGTTTCCTCCTAATCCCATACCTATGAAAACACCACCACCAAGCACAGCGACTAGAAGCAAAGGATAAAAAATCTGGAATTTCGAATTCATAAGCTATTGACTGATCTCATCTAAATGCACCAGTTCGATTCCGGCATTAGCCAAGAAATCAAGCCCAGTACGGTCTTTATATTCTTCAATGTAAACAACTCGTTTTACCCCTGATTGGTGTATAAGTTTACTGCACTCTTTGCACGGAGACAAGGTGATGTATAGTGTACAGCCACTCATGTCATTGGTGCTGCGTGCCACCTTCATGATGGCATTGGCCTCTGCATGCAAGACATACCACTTTGTATATCCTTCTTCATCTTCACATGGATTCTCGAAGCCAGACGGAGTTCCGTTATACCCATCAGATATAATCATTCGGTTATTCACCAAAATAGCGCCTACTTGCTTTCGTTTGCAGTGGGATAATTTCCCCCACTCTGTGGCCATGCGCAGATAGGCTTTGTCATATTTCAGTTGCTTCTTTTCTTTCATGTCTTAATAAAGGGTCACAAAGAAAGTCAATTGGCAGCTATATCACGGTTCAAGCGGTTCTTTGGCAGGAAGAGTGTGACAAACGGTAGTTTTTCATCCTTGTTTCACTTGAAATGAAACAAAAAAGGACCTTCGATATGTTCGAAAGTCCTTCTAAAGTGGAGCCAAGGGGAGTCGAACCCCTGACCTCTACACTGCCAGTGTAGCGCTCTAGCCAGCTGAGCTATGGCCCCGTTATCCTTCGTTATTTTCGTTTAGAATTTCGAAGGAGCGCAAATCTAATCAAAACCTGATACCTGATAGGCAAGAGTAAGCCTCACCACATACCTGAGCAGCTATCCTCATGTTCTTTCTCAAGTCTACGAATTCGGATCATCTACATTTGCCTCAGCGAGATTCTAAATCCCATTATGTACCATGCCTGAACAAAGTTCCTATGCACGAAAAGCCAAGTGGTTACCTTATCTGATGGTTCCCCTTTTTCTGATTGGACTTTTTATGGTGTATCAGCGATTGGCATATGAGAGCAGGGATTTCTATGCAGAATACTTTGAATTCTATCCTATATCTACGAGCTCAAACTCTTCCCCTCAATTTAATGAAGGGATGAAGGCCATAAGTACAGAAAACTACGCCCAATCTGAAAAAATATTGCACTCAGCATTCAAGCTGGACAAGGACCCAGAAGTAGGAATGCACTTGGCCATGGCTAGAATGGGAGAAGGCAAGTACTGGGAAGCGATAGATGTTCTTCAAGAAATTAAGGACAAATATCCTGATTATCTAGAGCGTGCTGAGTGGTATAAGATACTCGCACTCATTGGCCTAGAAAGAAAGGACGATGTAATTCCCCTTCTTGAGTACTACTGTGAGCAGCCAGATTTCGAATTCAAAAAGAAGGAAGCCCACGAACTTCTTAACGACTACTAAAGGAAATTTTTCTTGTCCATTCCCAGCCAAGAAAGAGCACTGCCATGCAACAGTTGTGACGTTTTCTCTAATGGATAATTCATGCTCTTAATCAACTTTCCTGGCTGTAATTCTCCTAATGGAAATGGATAATCAGTGCCCAAGGCAACACGATCAGCACCCACAAGGTTGACAATCAAATCCATGACTTCAGGAGCATGTACAAGGGAGTCAAGCCAGAAGCGCCCTATATAGTCTGAAGGAGGTCGATTATTATCAATAGCACAGAGGTCAGGGCGCACATCGAAACCATGTTGAACACGACCTATAGTAGCAGGGAAAGATCCTCCCCCATGTGCGAATGCGACACGAAGTTTTGGCAAACGTTCAAATACTCCTCCAAATATCATGGAGCATATGGCCAAGGAAGTTTCAGCTGGCATGCCCACTAGCCATGGAAGCCAATAGCGGCTCATCTTATCCTGTCCCATCATGTCCCAGGGATGTACGAAAATGGGCATATCTAGTTCTTCACAAGCTTGGAATATTGGAAATAATTCAGGGGCATTCAGATTCCAATCATTGATGTGTGAACCTATCTGAATTCCTTTGAGACCTATCTTTTTGCACCGAGTTAATTCTTCAATTGCAAGATCAGGAGCTTGCATGGGTAGTGTTCCAAGACCTACAAATCGTTTAGGATGTTTCTCAATAATTCCCGCTATATGGTCATTCAGGAATTTGCTTAAGGTGTGTGTATGATGCGCTTGTGCCCAATATGCAAACATGACAGGTACAGTGCTCAGTACTTGAACGTGAACACCTTGTTCATCGCATTCATCCATGCGCGCTTTAGGGTCCCAGCAATTGCATCCAACTTCCCTGAAAAAACGATCATCCATCATCATTCTCGCGCAGCCAGTTTTATGATGATCCAGATGTATGAATCCACCATACCCGAATTTCGATTTGAAATCTGGAATGTGTTCGGGAAGGATATGCGTGTGAATATCTATGGAGAGAATGTCCTTCATAAACTCAGCTCTCAGCACTATCTATAAAGCGTGGATCAACATCCATAACATGACCACAATTCGAACAAGAGCGCATATCTTTAGAGTTATAGAATTCCTTGAAACGAGGTAGAAAATCTTTTTCAATATTGGTCAATGGAAAATAGGTTTCATGCAATTTCTCATTGCACTGATCACAGAACCAAAGCAGTCCATCTATGTCGCCTTCCTTGCGTTTGCACTCGATTACTAACCCTATAGAACCTTCACTTCTCATGGGGGAGTGAGGAACCTTGGCTGGGTGCAGGTACATATCTCCGGGGCCTAATAGAATATCAACCGCTTTCCCATCTTCTTGGATCCTCACATTGATATTCCCTTCTAATTGATAGAAGAGCTCTTCTGTCTCGTTATAATGGTAGTCTTTACGGGCATTAGGGCCAGCTACTATCATAACTATGTAATCCCCGGCTTCACGATAGAGATTCCTATTCCCCACAGGTGGTTTCAATTCATGACGGTGTTCATCGATCCATTTTTGGAGATTGAAAGGACGTTGGATAGGCATGTTAGTCATTTAATAGATGAGCTGCTAAGATAACGGCTTTGATCTAAGGCCCTATTTATCTTCTTGAGAATTGTGGGAATAGAGAAAGTCTTACCTTCAAAGCATGAGAAAAATCCTGTTCCTCTGCATCGCTACTCTCTTCATTTTCAGCTCCTGTAAGAAGGACGAAGTGGACCAAAAAGCCTTGGATGATGAGATTATCCAGAAATATATAGCTGATCATTCCTATACAGCCTCAAAAACCAGCTCCGGCCTTTATTATGTGATAGATGTGCAAGGAGCTGGCTCTTACCCTACGGCAGACAGCACAGTCACAGTGGCCTATGTGGGCAAGCTCTCCAATGGAGGAGTCTTTGACCAGTCAAATTCTCTTGGTGCCACATTTCCACTGGCCAATGTAATTCAAGGGTGGAAAGAAGGAATCCCTTATTACAGCGAAGGAGGCGAAGGCGTTCTCTTAATCCCATCCCACTTAGGATATGGAGCGAGCGGATCAGCAAGCATACCAGCAAATTCAGTCTTGATTTTCGAAATAGTATTAATC
Source organism: uncultured Flavobacteriales bacterium (assembly GCA_937875855.1). Lineage (GTDB taxonomy): Bacteria > Bacteroidota > Bacteroidia > Flavobacteriales_D > JABDKJ01 > JABDLZ01. The sequence continues at coordinate 1,148 of CALFHF010000129.1, read as the reverse complement.
GATGTGCAATGAGATATTTTAACATCCTTATACTTATTTTTTTATGTGCTTGCCAAAGCTCTGCTCCGTCTGATGTAGTGAAACCAGATATCTCTGCTGATCCTTGCGCATATGTAACCATGACGGGTAAGGCTGATCAATCTACAGGTGGAATCCGCATGATTCCTATCAGCACTCCTATAGGTGATTTCAAGGTCTGGACTAAGAGGATTGGGAATAATCCGAGCAAGAAAGTCCTTCTTCTTCATGGGGGACCTGGAGGGACGCACGAATTCTTCGAGAGCTTTGAAGGTTATTTTCCACAAGAAGGAATTGAATTCTACTACTATGACCAGTTGGGCTCCTACTATAGTGACCAACCAAGTGACACGAGTCTTTGGACTATTTCTCGATTCGTAGAAGAAGTAGAACAGGTAAGAAAAGCACTAAATCTGGGACCTGATAATTTCTATCTCTATGGTCAGTCTTGGGGTGGTATTCTCGCCATGGAATATGCATTGAAGTATCAAGAACATTTGAAAGGTCTGATTATCTCTAATATGGTCATGAGTATTCCTGAATACAATAAATATGCGAAAGATGTTTTGGGCCCAGCTATGGACCCCGCTGTCCATAAAGAATTGATGGCCATAGAGGCTAAGCAAGACTTCGATAATCCTCGTTATCTTGAATTACTTTTTGAACATCATTATACACAGCACATCATGCGCAAGCCACTTGCCGAATGGCCAGAGTCAGTGAATCGTGCCTTCAAACACTTGAATCCTGAGGTGTATATCTACATGCAAGGTTATAGTGAATTCGGGGTAACAGGCGATGCCACATTGATTGATTGGGATGTTAGAAGTCGTCTGAAAGAAATCAAGGTTCCCACACTCAGTATAGGAGCCTCACACGATTCCATGGACCCAGAACATATGCGATGGTTAGCTGATCAGGTGCAAGATGGAACCTTCCTTCTTTGCCCTGAAGGGTCACATCTTTCTCAATATGATGATCAGTCGCATTTCTTTCCAGGCCTGATCGATTTCATTCATAAAGTGGACGCTAAAAAATAAATCATTCACTGCTCATGCTTCATTGAAAAAGTCATCACGAACACAAAAAAACCTTCTATCATGAGATCTTTTATATTCACTATGCTCTTT
>CALFHF010000128.1 GCA_937875855.1 uncultured Flavobacteriales bacterium | reverse complement strand
AGAAAGGGAATCAACAGCAGTTCCTTTAGCCTGTTGACCAATGTCTAACCAGTCAAGATTGACGGTCAATGACTGCGCTACCAAGCTCTGAGCGAAGAACAAGGCCCCTATAAAAAAGGAGCTAAGAAAATGGGGGCTAGTTTTCAAATCTCTGTTCGATTTGTGCATGAATCTACTATAAATCAAGTGAACTATTAAGCCCGCGTTCGGCAAATGATTGAACGCCTGTTGATGATAGATATTGTACATATCAAGTTTGATTTGACTGGATTTCGTATTATTGTAGGCTTGGAACCGCTAGAAGCCAAGAAGTCGATAATGAGAAAACACGCTTTGATAGCCCTGATGGTGTTTGGCGCCACCTTGATGAACAGTGAAAATCTGATGGGACAAGACCCTCAATTCTCACAGTTCTATGCTAATCCTGTTTATTTAAACCCTGCTTTCGCGGGGACTGCACGTTGCCCGCGCTTTGTCCTAGGATATAGGAACCAATGGCCATCCTTGCCTGGTTCATTCGTCACATATAGTGCGAGCTATGATCAGCATGTGGAAGCTATCTCTGGTGGAATTGGGTTTATCGCCATGCGTGATGAAGCAGGTAGAGGGGTATTGAGCACCACAAGTTTCAGTGGTATCTATTCTTACCAGCGACCTGTCTCTAGAAAATTCTCACTTAAGTTCGGGGTTCAAGCTACATATAGCCAGAAAGCGCTTGATTGGTCTAAGCTCACTTTTGGTGATCAGATAGATTCCCGCAGAGGTTTTATCTTCCAAACTCAGGAGACAGAGCGTGGAGGAAGCACAGGATTCTTTGACGCAAGTGCTGGTGTGCTCGGATTCAGCGACAGCTTCTACTTCGGTGGTGCCGTTCACCATATCAATGAACCTAATGAGTCCCTTATTCTAGGAACTAGCCGTCTTCCGATGAGATTCACAGGTCACGCAGGTGCCGTTTTACCTATAGACGGTAAGAGCCGTTCATTATCAGAGACAACGATTAGCCCAAACATCCTATATCAAAGGCAGGCTGATTTTCAGCAGATCAATGTAGGTGTCTACTTGAACAAAGGCCCACTGGTTGTTGGGGCATGGTATAGGTATAATGACTCTTTCATCGCATTAGTTGGCGTACAAACTGACGTATTCAAAGTAGGATACAGCTATGACCTTACAACATCACAATTAACCACTAAGAGCGGTGGTTCCCATGAGGTTTCTCTCACCTTCCAAATGCAATGCAGAGAGAAGAGAGGCCGCTTTAGAACAATAAGCTGTCCAAGTTTCTAGTTCTATAATGAAACTTTCAAACTGAGCAAGCGTAAAACACACACTATGAGATCATCAAGGATATTTTCAGCAATCTTGGCGTCAAGTCTAGGGATGTTCGTCCTAACTTCTTGCGGTTCCGGGGGAATCAGTAACAGTACTGGTTGGAATTACAATGATTCTAGGAACGGAGGTTTTGAGAACGTGCCCTATTTCGAGCAGGAAACAGGCCCAGGCCTTATCCTCATCGAAGGGGGAACATTCACCATGGGCCGCATTGTCGATGACGTGAACTATGATTGGAACAACACTCCTCGCAGAGTTACTGTCTCCAGTTTCTATATGGACGAATCAGAAGTAAAGAACATCGATTGGAGAGAATACCTCTATTGGTTAGACCGTATCTATGGTTCAACATACCCTGAAGTCTATAAAAAAGCATTGCCAGACACATTGGTTTGGAGAAATAAGATGGGTTATAATGAGCCTTTTGTTGAGTATTACCTCCGTCACCCAGCCTATAGCGACTATCCTGTAGTCGGAGTAAATTGGCTGCAGGCAATGGACTATTGTTCATGGAGGACTGATCGTGTGAACGAGCAGATATTAATCCGTGAAGGATTATTCGATCACTTCCCACAACAGGCTAATGAAGACCACTTCAGCACAGATGCATATCTAGCTGGTCAATATGAAAGTGGAAAGCGTGTGGAGGGTATTCAAGACCTTAACCCTGATCATGAATTCAGGAACGTGCGAATTGAAGATGGTATCCTTCTTCCTCGCTACAGACTCCCGACTGAAGCAGAATGGGAATTCGCAGCCTATGGATTGGTAGGAAACTCTTTCCAGGAATTAGTGACCAATAGGAAAGTATATCCTTGGAGCGGAAACTATGTCAGAAATGATGATCCAAAGGATAACCTTTATGGAACCTTCAATGGTAACTTCGTCAGAGGACGTGGGGACTATATGGGAGTCGCAGGTAACTTGAACGACAATGCTGACATCACAGGTCCTGTATACGCATACCCACCTAACGACTATGGGCTATACAACATGGCTGGTAATGTGAGTGAATGGGTATTGGACGTTTATCGCCCGTTGACTTCAGAAGATGAGAACGAATTCAGACCTTTCCGTGGTAACGTATATAAGACTAAAGTGAGGAACAGTGAAGGTGGTGTAGAGAGTAAATTCGACTTCGTTTCCTATGATGTTGATGGAGTCCTTTATTTCCTTGAGCAATTCAATAAGCAGACTCAAGACAAGTTAAGTCCTGAAGACGCGACCTTTATGGAATCTCTTGGAACTATCATGTCTGATGCAAAACAATTCGATGTGGATCGTAAGTTTGATGCTAAGGATGAAAAAGTACAAGAAGGAATAGACCTTATTCGGGCTGATGAGAACATCTCTATAGGAGCTCAGCTCTTAAAAGGAATCTCTGATTATATTGAGAATACTCCGGGAGAAATTAGAATGCGTGATGTGACCGTGGAAGAGAACATAGACCGCAGGAACTATAGAGAAGCAGATTACATCGACTATGTAGATGGTGATAAAGCGTCAAGCACCTATTACGATCAAGAAGGAGAAGAGGGTAACCTCATGTATGATTGGGGTGCTACTACCTTGATTAATGACAGGGCCCGTGTATACAAAGGTGGCTCCTGGGCTGACCGTATTTACTACACTATTCCTGCTACAAGAAGATATCTAGATGAACGTCAATCCAGCGCTATGATTGGTTTCCGTTGTGCTATGGATCGTGTGGGAAGTCCAAAAGGATTTGGTTATTGACCCTGAATGTTAAATAAAAGATTAGAAGACCCGTTGAGCATACTCAGCGGGTCTTTTCTTTTGTCCAATGGATATAAAGACGCTTCACTCCCTATTCTTGAGATCCTCCGGGGTCAGCACAGACACACGTAAGATTACAGATGGCAGCATCTTCTTTGCCCTAAAGGGCGGGAATTTCAATGGGAATGTCTATGCTCAAGAAGCTTTGGAAATAGGAGCTTCCTTTGCTGTCATCGATGAGCCCGTTAATGACTGCGACCCAAGACTGATCCTATTTCCTGATGCACTCAAGGCGCTCCAAGACCTCTCTAAGCATCACAGAAGGCAATTCAAAATCCCCTTGATCGGAATCACAGGAAGCAATGGAAAGACTACTACCAAGGAGCTCATTCGTGATGTACTTACTAGTCAATACAACGTATTAGCAACCAAAGGGAATCTGAATAATCACATAGGTGTTCCGCTGACCTTGCTCGAATTGAGTTCAGAAACAGAAATTGCTATCATAGAAATGGGAGCGAATCACCTCAAAGAAATAGAATTTCTCTGTTCCCTAAGTGAACCAGACTATGGCATGATTACGAATATAGGAACGGCTCACGTAGGAGAATTCGGTAGTCCTGAGAATATTCTTCTCGCAAAAACCGAACTGTTCTCCTCTATTAAAAAAAGCAAAGGCACGCTTTTTGTTGACCTTGAATCAGAAGTCTTGATGGAAAAAAGCCAAGACATTGACCGCATAACTTACGGAAGCAATTCGAATAGCAATTATCAGGTGGAACTTTCTTCAGCTGATCCTAGTTTAGAAGTTCGATGGAAAGGAAGGAATATAAAAACCCACCTAATAGGTTCGTATAACTTGGCCAATGTCTCTGCTGCCATAGCTATAGGCGCCCATTTCAAGGTCTCCGAAGAAGGAATCAGCAAGGCCTTAAGTTCTTACACTCCGGAGAATAATCGCTCACAACTCTTAGACAAGGGTCATTATAAGCTGATTCTAGATGCTTATAACGCAAACCCTAGCAGTATGAAGGCTGCCTTCCAGAATTTTATTGAAATGAAGGCTAAGAAGCACTATTTTATCTTAGGTGAGATGAAGGAACTAGGCGAGGGTTCTATAGCCTATCATAAAGAAATCATAGCAATGGTCTCTAGAACTGTGGCAGAAGGAATTTTCATAGGTCCTGATTTTTGTATCGCTGCTGCTGATAGCGATGCTATATGTTTTCAAGATGTGCTATCAGCACAGGAATTTGTTTCCAAGCTAGATTTAGACGGAAGTTTAGTTCTACTGAAAGGCTCTAGAGGAACCCGATTAGAACTTTTACAAGAAGTACTTTGAATCTGTTCTTATCCTAGGATGGATCTTGAGATGACCATTCGCTGTATCTCTGAAGTTCCTTCATAGATTTGCGTAATCTTCGCATCACGCATCAATCGCTCTACGTGATATTCTTTCACGAAGCCATATCCACCATGAATCTGAACGGCCTCTATCGTTGTGCGCATAGCTGTTTCTGCAGAGAATACTTTAGCCATACTGCTTGCTAAGTCATAATTCTGTCCCCTGTCCTTTAGCACAGCTGCTTTAAGGCAAAGCAATCTAGATGCTTCAATCTCTGTAGCCATATCGGCTAGTTTGAATGCAATGGCCTGATGCTTGGAAATTTCTTTTCCAAAGGCTTTTCTTTCTTGAGAATAGGCTAGCGCTAATTCATAAGCACCTGAAGCGATTCCCAAGGCTTGCGCAGCGATTCCTATGCGTCCTCCAGAAAGAGTTTTCATAGCGAACTTGAATCCAAAGCCGTCCTCTCCTATTCTGTTTTCCTTAGGGACTTTAACGTCAGTAAACATCAATGTGTGCGTATCGGAACCTCTGATTCCGAGTTTATTTTCCTTCGCTCCCACGATGAATCCTTCCATGCCTTTCTCTACAATAAAGACATTGATTCCCTTATGACCTTTCTCTTTATCCGTCTGAGCTATTACTAAATAAGTTGAGGCTGATCCTCCATTGGTAATCCAGTTCTTGGTGCCGTTCAGGAGGTAATGGTCTCCTTTATCTATGGCAGTAGTTGTTTGCGATGTAGCATCTGAACCAGCTTCAGGTTCTGAAAGACAGAAAGCTCCTATCTTCTCTCCCTTGGCCAATGGCACGAGGTACTTCATTTTCTGCTCCTCTGAAGCGAACTCCTCTATTCCCCAGCATACCAGTGAATTATTTACTGAAACCAGTACAGAAGAACTTGCATCTACCTTGGAAAGTTCTTCCATAGCTAGAACATAAGATACCGTGTCCATTCCGCCACCTCCGTACTTAGGATCCACCATCATACCTAAGAATCCAAGTTCGGCCATCTGCTTTGCCTCTTCCTCACCGAAACGTTGATTCTCATCACGCTCAATGATTGTTGGCTTCAATACGTTTTGGGCAAAATCTCTTGCCGCATCTCTCACCGCTATTTGTTCTTCAGTAAACTCGAAATTCATATTGCTTCTCTTGAGGTTCATTCCCGTCCAATATCGGAGGGATGCCAAAAATAAGGGATCTAAACTGTGGTTCATCTCAATTCACATACTCACATTGGAAAAAGATTTTTTGCGATGCATTCTCCTTTATTCAGCGTGTATCTTCGAAACAACAAGATGAGTAAGTACAACGTGATAGGTCTGATGTCAGGAACCTCTATGGATGGGGTTGATTTGGCCTACTGCACCTTCGAGAAGACCGACTCGGGTTGGAAATATGAACTTCTTCAAACGAAGACGTATCCCTATGCTCAGAAATGGCTAGATCTCCTGACAAACATTCATGATTTTAATGCCAATCTTGTGCGAGATGTGGATAATGAACTCGGTCTCTATTTCTCTCAACTAATCGAAAATTTCATCAATGACCAGCAATTGGTCCCTGATTTCATAAGCTCTCATGGCCATACTGCATTTCACCGCCCTGCAGATGGTGTCACTCTTCAAATAGGAAATGGGGATGTTATGTCGACTAAGCTACGAATCCCTGTGGTCAATGATTTCAGAAAAAGAGATGTGCTATTAGGTGGTCAAGGTGCTCCACTAGTGCCGATGGGCGACCATCTCCTCTTTAAGGACTATGACATCTGCCTGAATCTTGGCGGATTCAGCAATGTCTCCTATCTCCAAGGAAATGAACGCCTCGCCTTTGATATATGTCCTGTGAATATGGCGCTCAACGAGGCATCCAGCATCACTGGTTCTGCCTTTGACCCTGAAGGCCGCATGGCTCGCTCTGGAGACATTCACGAGCGCATACTGCAGGACTTGGAAGCTTTAGATTACTATAAATTGGATGGCCCACGCTCGCTAGGTCGGGAATGGTACAGCAAGAACTTTAGGCCTAAGATGTATTCCAAGAAGATTCCGCCTATTGATCTCTTGGCTACGTTAACCGAACATATTGCATTGCGTATTTCTACCACTCTTTCCAGAATGGAAGGAAAATACGTACTGGTCACGGGAGGAGGATGTTTCAATGACTATCTCATGGAGCGTATCCAAGCTCTATCTGACAAGGACTTGAATATTCCTGATGAGAAATTAGTGAGTTTCAAAGAGGCTCTCATTTTCGCTTTTCTTGGTGTCTTGCGGATGAGGAATGAAGTCAATGTATTAAGTTCTGTCACTGGAGCACCTAAGGACCATTGCAGCGGTGTTATCCATAAACCTTGAACAATCATTGAGGCTATTGTTCAATGACTATTTTTGGGCTCGCTTGAACAGCATGTTATGAAAGAACTTCTGAAAAAATTTGAAGAAAAGAACCCTGAAATCGTTTTTGAATGGAACGATTCTGAAACCGAAGCAAAAGGTTGGGTGGTGATTAATTCGTTACGCGGAGGAGCCGCTGGTGGAGGAACGCGCATGCGCATAGGTTTGGATAAGCGAGAGGTAGAATCTCTTGCCAAGACCATGGAAGTGAAATTTACCGTTTCTGGTCCCGCAATAGGTGGTGCGAAGTCTGGGATTAACTTCGACCCTGCAGACCCTAGAAAAAGACAGGTGCTACAACGTTGGTATGCAGCTGTTGCCCCATTGCTTAGAAGCTATTATGGAACCGGAGGAGACTTGAATGTAGATGAAATACATGAAGTTATCCCAATCACAGAAGATTGTGGCGTTTGGCATCCTCAAGAGGGCGTTTTTAATGGCCACTTCAAGCCGACTGAAGCGCAGAAAATAAGAAAGATAGGAGCACTTCGTATCGGAGTGAAAAAGGTAGTCGAAAATCCTGATTTCACACCTGATGCCAAGAGAAAATACGTAGTAGCTGACCTCATCACTGGCTATGGAGTTGCCGAGTCAGTCAAGCATTATTATGAGATATATGGCGGTGATGTGAAAGGCAAACGAGTAGTTGTTCAAGGATGGGGCAATGTGGGTTCTGCTGCCGCATATTATTTAGCCAAAGAAGGAGCGAAAATAGTTGGAATCATTGACCGTAAAGGAGGATTGATTCATGCCGAAGGATTGAGCTATGATCAAGTACGCGATCTTTTCTTGTCCAAAGAAGGTAATGCATTGACCTCTAAAGACATGCTTTCGTTTGAAGAAATAGATGCGAAAATTTGGGATCTACAAGCTGAAGTATTTCTTCCTTGCGCTTCGTCTCGACTTGTGACACAAAGCCAAGTTCAACGCATGATAGATTCAGGACTGGAAGTAGTTTCTTCTGGAGCCAATGTTCCTTTCGCTGACAAAGAGATCTTCTATGGCCCCATAGCTGCTTATGTAGACAGCAGAGTAAGTGTCATTCCAGACTTCATCTCTAATTGCGGAATGGCCCGTGTTTTCGCCTTTTTAATGGGAGAAGCGGTCATTGAAGATGAAGAAATCTTTAAGGACACCTCTGCAACTATTCGTAAAGCTATTGCTGATTGTCATGCGTTGAATCCAAGCAAAACGAAATTGACTGAGACCGCTTTCTCTATCGCCTTGAAAAAACTAATCTGAATCCATGACGGCACTAATTATTCTGGTCTTCTTCCTTGGCTATCTGGCCATCACAGTTGAACACAGTATCAAACTGGATAAACTGATTCCTGCGCTAGTCATGATGGCTGTTTGCTGGGCTTTAATCGCTGTTGGGATTGATGGTTTCACGCAATGGTTCGACTCCGGAAAGCACATGCTCATAGAAGGGTTTGGGGCACTGGGTCATGATGAAAAACTCCACATTATGGAGGAGTCTTTGCTCCATCATTTAGGAAACTATATGATGATGTTTTGGCGGCCCCAACGCCATTGCTTATTTTATTCAGGGATGTCTTCTGGGATCATGGTTGCTTCTGCCGTGACATGGAAGGTTCT
>CALFHF010000127.1 GCA_937875855.1 uncultured Flavobacteriales bacterium | reverse complement strand
GACATAACACTGGTAAATGTAAGAAGGAGAAATTAGTCCTTCTTAAATCTTATAATTCCAGTACCAGTAGTGCTTTCCAAGCTTAGGATATAAATACCTTGATCCAATGCATTCAACTCAATGCGAGTATTATTTGCTCCAGAATCCAAATTAGACTCCATCACAACTCTCCCATGAACATCCATGATGACAAAGTGAAGTAATGCATCATCAGCACTTACATTGATGAACTCAGTTGCAGGGTTAGGGCCAAATCGAACATTGATTGCATTTAATTCTTCAATACCAGTGGTGGTGTCTAAGACAGTAATAGTTCCAAATTGTGTCAATGCATGATCAAAAGCACCACATTCAAATTCATAGAACCCTGCATTAGTGAAAGTGAATGAGAAATTCAATCCTGTTGCAGCTGCCCCACTGAAAAAACTCATAGGATTAGCAGGAAAAGTAGCTGTTCTACCATCTACATTATGCGTTCCGTCAGAACTCTGCCAATGCACGATATCGCCTACTTCTATGGTGATGAACTGCGGAGAATAATAAGGTGTTGGGCCATTAGGTCCGCCACCGGCTTCTATTTCATACGTAGTTTGAGCGAAAGAGAAGATTGACATTGCAATAAATGCAGAAAAGAGGAATATTGTTTTTTTCATGGATATTTGAATCATGCCGCAAGATGCGAAAACATATGTTGCCAACATGAATGAATCACAGGAGAATCTTGGAGTCCAACAACACTCGGGCTGCATGAAGAGCATCAGAATAGGAACCTACCTCCTAGCAAGCCTTTTCTTGACCCAATGCGCCAGTGTTAATGCACCGATAAATGATAAAATTAAGGGTATCGCACTGGAAAGTCCTGCCAAGCCTAATCACCCACAAGTGATGACCGAGATTAGTTCAATTGGTTCCAATTACGTTTGCCTCATGCCCTATTCCTTCATGAAAGACCTTCATTCAGATCATATCAGTTTTGAATATGAATGGCAATGGTGGGGAGAAAAATCAGCGGGTATTAAAGTCATGATAGATGAGGCGCAATCTGCCGGAATGTCTGTAATGTTAAAACCTCATTTATGGATTGCTGATGGGACATTTACTGGTCTGCTGAGCTTTTCTGAAGATTCTACTAGAATCTCATGGGAAAAATCCTACACCGATTACATCCTCCTCTACGCGCAAATAGCGGAAGAAAAGCAGCTAGACCTCCTCTGTATAGGAACAGAACTCTGCGGAATGGTGCGAAGCGACAAAGACTATTGGGCAAGACTTGTCAGTGAGGTGAAGAAGGTCTATAAAGGAAAACTGACCTATGCCGCCAATTGGGATACCTATGATGAATTCCCATGGGAGATAGGTATGGACTACGTGGGTGTAGACGCTTATTTCCCAGTAGCTGATAATGACTCACCTGATATGGAAATGGTAGGTCGGGCGTGGATCCCTTTGAAAGAAGAACTGAAGCAATTCAGTGCCTCTCAAAAGCTGCCAATTCTCTTCACAGAATTTGGATACCGCAGTGTAGATTGCGGACTCAGGAAACCTTGGGAGCAAGGACGAGAAGGAAACGTGTGCATAGAGAATCAGACCTTGGGCTATGAGGGCTTCTTCCAAGAGGTATGGAGTGAAGATTGGCTAGCAGGAGTATTCATTTGGAAGTGGCATACGAAAGAACACTTGGAACGAAAAGATAGCACACGCTATTCTCCGCAAGGAAAACCGGCAATGGACATACTCGAAAGGGAATGGAAAAGGGTGAAGTGACAATCACGTTCAGCTCCTTTGCAATTGAAATTTATGTCAGGCGCAATTCACGCAGAATACACTTTCAGGCATGAGCAATAAACGGAGCATTGGAACGTCTTTTCCGCATCTTCCGCATGTCCAAAGTAGTCTTCATCCAGATTTTTCCAATGCCCTTTCCAATTTCTGAAGCTTCTTTTATAGCCGATTCAAAGTAGAATGTCAACTCCTAAGAATCGCTCAGATAAAACGGTTCATGGTCTAAATCCATCATGATACATTTCAAGAATATTCGGTTCTTTTGACTCCTAATCAGTAAGAATCAGTTCAAAGAAGCCAATTTCTCTTCGAGCACTTTGATTCTGGACAAAGCATCTGCTTCTTTCTGACGCTCTGAACTCACAACCTCCTGCGGAGCTCCGGCCATGAAGCGTTCATTGGACAATTTCTTCTGAACGCTCTTCAAGAATCCTTGCGTGTACTTCAGTTCTTCCTTCAGTTTCAGCGTCTCGGCTTCTATGTCGATATCGCCAGTCATGGGAATGAAATATTCATTCGATTTCAAGAGGAAACTATGTGCCTGAGCTACTTTATCATCCACTTTTTTCATGACATTCAGATTACAAAGCTTGGCCGTAACCGCATCGAAACGCGAACCTTGATCCTCGTTAATCTTCATGTGCAATTCCATCTCCTCTTTGAAAGAAAGATTGTTCTCCTTACGCACATTTCTAACTGCAGAAACCAATTGACTGAAATATTCAAATTCATTCAAAATGGCCTCATCCACCTTCCCAGCTTTAGGCCATGGCGCTACTACTAGTGCACTCTCCTTCCCTTTTCTATCGCCAATGATATGCCAGATTTCTTCTGTCAAGAAAGGCATAAAGGGATGGAGGATCTTCAAAATATCCTCGAATATGCCGATAGTTGCTTCATAGGTCTCCTTGCTGATTCCCTCGCCAAAAGCAGGCTTAATCATCTCTAAATACCAAGAACAGAAGTCGTTCCAAATGAGCTTATAGGTATTCACTAATACCTCTGATATTCTAAAATCAGTGTAGCCCTGCTCCTGCTCAAGAATCACTTTGGAGAGTTGGCTGCGCATCCATTGCACAGAGATTTTATCTACCTCAGTACTTGGAGCATCACTGTGTTCCCATCCTTGAATAAGACGCACAGAGTTCCAGATTTTATTGGCAAAATTTCTTCCTTGCTCGCAAAGTTTCACATCAAATGGAAGGTCATTTCCTGCTGGCGAAGTGAAGAGCATTCCCACACGCACACCGTCAGCTCCATACTCCTTCATGAGTTCAATAGGATCAGGAGAATTACCGAGCGACTTGCTCATTTTCCTTCCCTGCTTATCACGAACGATTCCTGTGTAATAGACATTATTGAAAGGCTTCTCTGCACGATATTCATATCCCGCAATAATCATTCTCGCTACCCAGAAGAACATGATTTCAGGTGCTGTTACCAGGTCATTCGTAGGATAGTAATAATCTACCTCTTCCTTGCTGTAGAAGCCATTGAAGACTGAAATAGGCCATAACCAAGAAGAGAACCATGTGTCCAATACATCTTCTTCTTGCTTCAATAATTCTTTATTCAAAGAAGCATTTCCGCTCTTCTTTTTTGCTTTTTCAAAGGCTTCGTCTAAGGTTTTCGCAACTACATAATCCTCAGGTCCTTCTCCATAGAAGAAAGCTGGAATCCTGTGTCCCCACCAGAGTTGACGGCTGATACACCAGTCCTTAATGTTCTCCATCCAATGGCGATACGTGTTCACGAACTTGTCTGGATAGAATTTCACGTCACCGTTCAATACTGCATCTTTTGCAGGTTTTGCGAGCGACTTCATATCTACCCACCATTGCAAAGAAAGGCGTGGCTCAATGACTACATCAGTGCGTTCAGAGTATCCGATTTTCGTTTGATAATCTTCTATTTTAACCAGGTGACCTTTGGCCTCTAAGTCTTTAGAAATAGACTTTCTCACATCGAATCTATCTTCTCCAATGTAGTGGCCAGCTGCTTCGCTTAAGGTTCCGTCTGCATTTAGGATATCAATGACTTCTAGGTTATGCTTCTTACCCAGTTCATAGTCATTCACGTCATGCGCAGGAGTCACTTTCAAGCAACCCGTCCCGAATTCCATATCCACATATTCATCCAAGATGATAGGAATCTCACGCTCAGCCATAGGCACTATGGCTTTCTTCCCATGCAGATGAGTAAAGCGCTCATCCTTAGGATTCACACAAATAGCTGTGTCACCAAGAATAGTTTCAGGTCGTGTGGTAGCGATAGTCAACCATTCATCCTTAGTCCCAGCGATGCGATAACGCACGTGATAGAGCTTCGCATTTACTTCTTTATGGATTACTTCCTCATCACTCAGGGCAGTTTTAGCTGCTGGATCCCAATTGATCATTCGCTTTCCGCGGTAAATCTTTCCTTTATCGAAAAGGTCAATGAAGGTGTCTATGACACTCTCAGAGTAGTCCTCATCCATGGTGAACGTAGTGCGTTCCCAATCACAACTGGCACCTAATTTTTTTAATTGCTCAAGGATGATTCCGCCATGCTTATGCGTCCATTCCCAGGCATGTTCCATAAATTCATCACGGGTCAAGTCTGATTTCTTGATGCCTTGCTCACGAAGTTTCCTCACCACTTTGGCTTCTGTAGCAATGGAAGCATGGTCAGTTCCCGGAACCCAGCAGGCATTATAACCACGCATACGCGCCCTGCGTATCATCACATCTTGTATGGTGTTATTGAGCATGTGCCCCATGTGCAGGACACCTGTGACGTTAGGAGGAGGAATGACGATAGTGTAAGGCTCGCGCTCATCAGGCACAGAACGGAAGTAGTCATGCTCTAGCCAGTAGCTGTACCATTTATCCTCAATGGAAGTAGGTTCGTATTTCTTAGAAATCTCCATAATTGCTCAATAAAGCTGCAAGTTTACGGAGATAGAAGGAAGGAACGGAACAGAAATAGGGATTTTGACCAAGGTTAAAGGTTAATATCCTTTGAAGAAAGGAATCTGGCCCATGTGGTCAGAGACATTGACTATTTTTGAGAAAAGAAATGCAAGGTTATGGATGTGAATGAACGTAAAATCCTCTTGGCTAAACGGCTGTTAGCCGTCCATGATGCTGAATTTTTGAAGAAGTTAGAAAAGCTCTTTGACCAGGAGTCGGGATATGATTTGACTGAGGCCCATAAAAAGATTCTTGATGAACGATTGGCCATGTTAGAACCTGAGGCGAACTATGGAACGGATTTGCCTGGGTTGGTCATTTCTTTTTTGAAAAAAACAAACCTGCTGCGTTTGCACACCCGTTCTATAGTTTGGCTGCCGATTTTATGATGTTCTTTCACATTATATCCTTCCAACTGCCGAAGAAGATGGCAGAATCTAAAAAGCTATATCCGTAGTTTGATGGTTCCAGAAAAAGCTCAGTATTACATTGATCAGCTGCAAATGCTGAAGCACCCTGAAGGAGGCTGGTATAAGGAAACATATCGTTCGTTTGGCTCCATTTCAGAACCTGATTGTTTTGATGGTAAAAGGAGTTATTCCACTGGCATTTATTTTCTACTTACAAAAGACAACTTCTCAGCTTTTCATCGCATAAAAAGTGATGAGATGTGGCACTTCTATGCTGGTGATGGACTGACTATTCATGAACTAAAAACGGATGGTTCTTATGTCAAACACCAACTTGGACTGGATCTCGAAAATGGAGAACAACCACAGTTGGTTATTGCGGCTAAAAGCTGGTTTGCGTCCGAAGTGAAAAAGGGCGAAAGCTGGTGTCTTGTCGGTTGCACGGTTTCGCCAGGTTTTGATTTCGAGGATTTTGAAATGGCGGACAGCGCAACTTTAGGTGAGAATTTCGCGCCCATGATAGGGCTTATTAATCGTTTGACTAGAAATTAATCTCAAGTCTTTTTTTAGTCAATATTTTTGACTTCTGATCCTATGGTCAAATCATTGTCTATGAGTCTCTGATTGTATTGTTGAATAAACGATTTTAAACATAATTCCATCCCATTTTTCACAATAGGGAGTTGGTCTAAAAGATTGGTGTTGAGCATCGTGTCGTTTTTGAAATTGAGGCGAACTATGGAAAGTCTTGGGA
>CALFHF010000126.1 GCA_937875855.1 uncultured Flavobacteriales bacterium | reverse complement strand
TAGCATAAGGCCACATACAAAGTGCATCATAAAGAATCCTAGTATCAGCCATCCAACTCCAATGGAAGCGAAAATAATAGGCAAAACCAAGATGAAGGCATAGTAGACTACTTTCCAAAGAGCTACATCCCAGAATAATTTCTTGACTTCTTCATCACTGCGTATGACACCTTTCCTTCGGTAACGTGCTATTCTGAAGAAATCAGCGTAAGTAGCAAACATCAATGACATAAGACTATACAGAGGCCAAGCATAAATATGCTGGAAGCGGTGCACCTTATGGCGTTTTTGATGCGGTGTGAAGCGGAACATAGATCCTACTTCTATATCCTCATCTTCTCCTTCAATGTTCGTATAGGTATTATGCAGCACATTATGCTTCATCTTCCACATTTTATCATGACCTCCTATGAGCATCATGATTCTGCCTACCCAAGTGTTCACTTTAGCATTTTTAGAATAGGTCCCGTGATTCGCGTCATGCATCACACTCATTCCTATTCCGGCCATTCCCACTCCCATCACCATCCAAAGGACAAGGGACAGCCATACGCTAGTCACAACGCCTGTAACAATAAAAAGGAACGGAACGAGGTAAATCATGACCATGACTATGGTCTTAATCACCATCCTCCAGTCTCCGTTTTTAGAGAGATTGTTCGATGCGAAATACTCATTAACACGTTTATGCATCGTTTGAACGAACTCAGAATCCTTGGTCCTGGGGAATTTCAATCTTCGATTTTCAGCGCTCATAGTTGTTTATAGATTTAGTCTGGCACAAAATAGTCATTAGGACAAGCTATTCAACGCATACTATGCATTTGAATTGCACATTGGAAACTTGATTAACTTATTGTTGCTTGTTTCTTTCCGGGCTTTCTGATGCGCATGTTCAAAAACTCAACCAAAAGTGAGAATGAGATAGCAAAGTAAAGATAGCCTTTAGGGATTACCCCAACTTCCTTGCCGAAGATGTCTGCATGGGCCAAATGCATCCCTTCAGCTATCAACATAAATCCAATGAGAATCAAGAAACTCAAGCCAAGCATCTGAATAGTAGGGTGTTCTTGAACAAATTTGCCCACAGGGTTCGCAAACATCAGCATAATTACTACTGACAAGATGACCGCTATAATCATGAGAGTAAGTGCTCCTTCCATGCCATTTGTCATTCCTACAGCAGTGAGAATGGAGTCAAAAGAGAAAACGATGTTGATTAACGTAATCTGAACTATGGCATTACTCAATCCTGTTTTTCTTTTGGTTTCCAAATCATGATACCCATCTCCTTCTACCTTTTCACGAATCTCAGAAGTACTCTTATATAGTAAGAAGAGTCCTCCTATGATGAGAATGATGCTTTGACCTGAAAAAGCAGCATGGGCAAAATCAGTATGTAGTGTCCAGAAAGGCTCTTTCAGGCTAATCAGCCAGGATATCCCAAAGAGCAACAGTATACGCATGACCATGGCTAGAATAAGACCAATGTTCGTGGCCTTTTTCTGCTCTGCCGCAGGAAGTTTGCTTGCAGCGATAGAAATGAAAATGATGTTATCTATTCCAAGTACAATCTCCAGAAAAACCAGAGTGAGTAGGGCAATCCAAATGTCAGCAGAGAGAAATATTTCCATAGGACTTCAAAGGTATTAAAGAGCGTGAATCCTTCATCAATCTGGCACAGAATCATGTCCTTGACCTCCCCAAGGATGACAGGATAAAATACGCTTTGCAGATAGCCAAAGTCCTTTGATAGGACCATGCTTCTGAAGCGCTTCCAAAGCATAATGTGAACATGTAGGTGAATATCTACATGTCGCTGGAATCCAAGGTGATATAACTAATTGATAAAAGCGAATTGGCAAGCTTAACAACCATGAGAAGAAGTTCCTCATTTTTTATTCTTGAAGTATTCTAAGGCCAGTTGATACGAGGTAGGGCCAAAGCCGGTAATCACTCCAACACATACCTCTGCTATCACAGAATTCTGCCTGAATTCCTCCCGTGCATGAACATTAGAAAGATGAACTTCTATGACAGGTGTGTCTATGGCGGATATAGCATCACGTATAGCTATACTGGTATGGGTATACCCTCCTGCATTGAGAATAATCCCTTGCACTTTTCCGTCCCATTCTTGCAAAGTATTGATTAACTCACCTTCTACATTGCTTTGAAAATCAAGAATCTCAGTCTCTGAATTGGACTTTTTCAGATGCTCAAGTAGCTTATTCAAGCTCTTATCCCCATATACACTGGGCTCTCGCTTACCGAGCAAATTCAAGTTAGGACCGTTGATAACACCTATTCGCATGGCTCAAAGGACGTGTTTTATCCCTTAAGATTGTTCTAATGAATTGGACGCAAGGCATAAAGGGCTTTCTTTCTTATCTCCGATTGGAGCGAGGCCTATCTAAAAATAGCATAGAAGCATATAGCCGCGATGTAAAAAGGCTATTCGCCTTCATGATTGCCAGCCACCCAGATGTAGAACTTAAAGGAGTGAAACAAGAGCATCTTGTCTCCTACATTCATCATATACATGCCGCTGGGCTCAATGCTCGCTCTCAATCTCGCATGATCTCAGGGATTCGTGCCTTTTTCAAATTCCTACTTCTAGAAGGTCTGCTTTTCGAGGATCCATCTGAACTGCTTGAACTTCCTCGTATCGGAAAAAGACTTCCTGTCACTTTGGACATATCTGAAGTAGAAGCTATGATTAAGGCTGTAAACCTTAGCAGTGCTCAAGGACAACGCAACAGGACTATCATAGAAGTGCTGTATGGGTGTGGTCTTCGAGTTACTGAACTGACAGAATTGAAGAAGAGCAATCTATTCATGGATGAAGGAGTCGTTAAAGTTATTGGCAAAGGAGATAAAGAGAGACTTATTCCTATTGGAAAATCGACTATAAGGCAACTTAAGCTTTATATAGACTCTGTAAGGATTCATCAGAAAATCCAAAAAGGCTCTGAGGACCATGTATTTCTGAACCAGAGCGGGAAAAAACTGAGCCGTGTT
>CALFHF010000125.1 GCA_937875855.1 uncultured Flavobacteriales bacterium | reverse complement strand
AACGTAGAGAGCAGCATAGAACTAGCAGAGATTAAGAAGACCTACAGGGACCTTGTCAAAGAATGGCATCCTGATAAATTCCAAGCGGGTGATGAGAAAGCGGTGGAGGCTGAAGAGAAAAGTCGTCAGATTATAGAGGCCTATGAATTCTTGAAGAGCATCGCTCCTGAGACTAAGGTGAAGACTTTAGATGAATACACTGCGCTAATGGCAGATTCTTCCATCACTGATTTTCAACATAAAGGGCAAGTTTTAGAGGTGACCTTTAAGAATGGGGAGACCTATGAATACTTCGGAGTGACTAAGAATCTCTATACCAAGCTGGTCAACTCCCCTACGCAGTTCAGATTTGCGAAGCGTAATATCTTCCAATCTTTCCTCTACAGAAAGTCCAAGAAAAACAAGGAATTGGTTTAGTCTCAAGGCTGAAGGCCCCTCTTTAGCTAATTGGATATCCTCAGAGTAGATTTTGTAAATACATACTCGAACAAGTATTTATGGTGAATTCTTTTCCGAAGAAGCGCTAGGGCTTGAAAAAATTCTTCTAGAAGTCGCGGACATCAGTCTCTAGCATGCTCTTTTCCCAGTGCAATGGTATGAGAATCATTCTGAGACAATGCATTTTGAAGTACTTCTCGGAATGAAGTGATCTTTTTGGAATGAAGCACTCTAAACGGGCCTTTCAAGGATTAGAACCTTGGACATGGAACAGCAGCTCTGTGCGAATGTTTCTTCGTTTGACGAGGCCATTCGAAGATTAAGGAAATCTCATGTGATCCGCCACTTCGCGCGCTGAGGTGGGAAATGGTCATATCATAACTATATCCTAATTGCAATTGCTCTGCAATCTCAGCTCCGAACATAAATACGAAGGCATCATTATTTCTGTAGTCTGGCTCACCTTTCTTGCGCACTGGGAGACCTCTATACCACAATCCAAACCTTAAGCTCCTATCTTGGATATATGCTCCTATATCTAGCTGATCCCAGTCCTGTTGGAATTTATAGATGATCACCGGTTTCAAGGTAGTTTGAGTGAAATGCTCACCTGGTTTTTTCAAGGGAATTACAGCGCCTGCATGCAGCGTAAATTTCATGGGTAATCGTGACTGCTGGTTCATGAATGACTGATCAGGACGATTCAAATGATTCACATTGATTCCACCCCAAAGCTTTGATGTGTAATATAAAAGTCCTGCGCCTGAATCGAAATAATTCACTTTATCAAACAGAAAAGGTGAAGGTGAATCTGACACTCCTCCTCCATTATACAATTGATCCCAAAAGAGTACTTTATCTCTATCAAAACCACGTGTAGTATAGGCCAGTTTTATGCCTAAACGAAACCCACTCATTGGTCCTGCATTAATATCTTTTGATACGACCCCAGCATATTCCATGAACTGTAATCCATGTATTCCTGCTTGATCCTTGAGTACTGTAAAACCAATACCCATGCGTTGTTTCCTAAAATTATGGTCATAGCTGGCAGCGTAATTCAGATATCCATTTCCAAGGCCCATCCATTGCCTGCGATTGGTGAATGCCACACGGTCCTGTCCTGTATTACCTGATAATGCCGGATTCAAATAGAGCGGAGCAGCATACACCTGCGAGAACTGCGGATCCTGAGCCATCACATTCAGCTCCATAACACAGACGATTATGAGCCCAAGAACGATATGTATCTTCTTGCACCTATTCATCTGAATAGCGTCAGGGTTCCTAATTCCTGAATTCTCTTTCCGTTAATGAACTTCACTTTGACTCGGTAGGAATAAACATCCTGTTGGCACATCCTTCCTTTGAAGTATCCGTCCCATCCTTCGTTTATATTCCTGCTCCAGAAAAGTTGTTCTCCCCAGCGATCGAAAATGAACATCTCGAATTCATCAACATATTCAGCAAAAGGGAAGAAAACCTGATTACTTGATGAAGTAATATCATAGCTGCCGTCACTCGGTCCATTCGGGTTTGGGGTGAATGCATTGGGAATAAGAAGTGTATACTCTGGATGGATTAAAATGGTCTGAGTGACTTCATCTTGACAGCCCCATTCAGAGGTGACAGCTAGCGTCACATCATAGGTTCCAATATCAGTATAGCTGTGTGAAATGGAACTAGCTGTTCCTGTTGACCCATCTCCAAATGCCCATTGATAAGAAACCACGTCAGCGCTTGAAGTCGATTGGAATTCAATATTGGTGTTCACATGAGTTTCCTCTTCACTTGCTGTGAAAGAAGCCTGTGGACCTGAATGCACCAATACCACTTGGGAACCCGATGTTGTACTCACACATCCTGATGCAGAAGTAAGACTGAGTGTCACGAAATATGAGCCAGTTCCCGAGAACGTGAACGTTGGAATTTCTTCAGTGGAGGTTTGGCCATTACCAGCAGACCAGGCATAAGACAGATCACCTGTATTATTGGCTTGATTTTCAAAAGTGACTTCGAAGCTCTCACAGCCCTCTGCGGGTTCAGTGTCAAGTAGAACTATAGGCAGTGGATTCACCGTCAATATTGTAATTACCGTGGAATCACAACCATAGGTATTCTGATAGCTATCCATATAGGTTCCAGTATTGCTATATGCTGAGTCCTGCTCAAAATAGACTTCACCTTCGCAGATCGAAACTTCATTCGTTACTTCTTGCGGCTCAAGCACAGTAAGTACTGTAGTTACGATAGAATCGCAACCATGTGTGGTTTGATAGCTATCATTATACGTTCCTGAT
>CALFHF010000124.1 GCA_937875855.1 uncultured Flavobacteriales bacterium | reverse complement strand
TTTTTAGCGGCTGGTTTTACAGCAGCTTTTTTCACAGTTACTTTCTTAGCCATGATTATTTGTTTTTTAGTTTAAAACCAATTCAAGACGAAATGTGTTTTGCTCTTTTCAAAGAGACGTTTCTCTTTGTCTACCAGACACCTTCCGTCCTTTTCTCAACTGGCATACTCAAAACTACCTTCTACGTGCCTCTGCTTGAATAGTTTATATATTCTTCGTCAACAGTTTTTTGAACAACTTATGAAGTCGAAAAAGAAAATCTAGAATGTGTTGAACGCCTTTAAAATAAAGGTGTAATGAAGGAAATACATTTTACTTGAACAATCGATTTAGCATTTCAGTTCAGAAAAACTGATCATTTTCCAATGCAGAAACGACTGAATATATTTCCGAGAATATCTTCAGTGCTGATCTCACCAGTTAACTCACCTAGGTAATGAAGCGACCTTCGAATCTCGAGAGCCAAGAGGTCACTTGATAATTCAGAATCCATTCCATTTTTAACTTGAAGAATAGACTCAGAAACTTGAATCAAAAGACTGTAATGACGTACATTAGTCACAATGTGATTTCCTTGTTGAATAGCCGCTCTTCCTACAGTGTCAACAAGTTTGGTCTTTAGTTCAACAAGGCCTGTTCCGCTTTTTGCAGAAATTAAGAGGTGCGATGAGTCTATTTTATGGGTGTCAATTTTGTCACATTTATTCGCGAGTATCATGAGATGTTCGGTTCCATTTTCCATTCGTTCAATAGATGAAAGCAAACGATTCATTTCTACCAGATTGGATTCACTTGCATCATATAAGAAGAGAATCACTCGTGCACTTTTCGCTTTTTCTAAAGCGAGTTTTATTCCTTGATTTTCTATCACATCTTCAGTTTCTCTCAGACCAGCTGTGTCTATAAATCGAAATAGAATTCCATCAATGCTGATACGGTCTTCAATAGCATCTCTAGTAGTTCCAGCAATCTCAGAAACGATAGCTCTGTCTTCTTTTAGAAGTGCATTTAACAAGGTAGACTTACCACTGTTTGGTGGTCCAATAATGGCTACAGGAATTCCTGTCTTGATCACATTTCCAACTCGAAAAGAATCTATAAGTTCAGTCACCTTACTTAGGATATTTCCAACCAGTCGGTACAACTCTTTTCGATCAGCAAACTCTACGTCTTCTTCTGAGAAATCTAGTTCAAGTTCAATCAATGAACTAAAATCTAAAAGCTTTTGTCTTAGTGCAGAAATGTCTTTTGAGAAACCACCTTTCATCTGCGACATGGCAAGGTTATGTTGCGCAGCAGATTCAGATGCAATCAAATCGGCCACAGCTTCTGCTTGACTCAAATCCATTTTTCCATTCAGGAAAGCACGTTTCGTGAACTCTCCATGGTCAGCCATACGACATCCTTTTTCGATGAGCACTCTGAGAATCTCTTGTTGAATGAAAATGGATCCATGGCAACTTATCTCTATAACATCTTCTCCAGTGAAAGTACGTGGTGAAATGAACTTGCTCAATAGAACTTCGTCTATCACATGTTCTCCATCCATAATCATCCCGAATTTCACACTCATGGATTCTTGTTCACGGACATTCCCACTGAATATCTTTTGAGAGATTTTAAACGAGTTATCTCCTGAGATTCTGATAACAGCAATTCCTCCAACTCCAGGAGCGGTGCTTATTGCGCAAATAGTGTCAGACTTTCCTTTCATATGACAGCGAAGATAGAACAGGGAGATGGACAACGCTTTTCTCGAAGAAAAAGATCTGCTTTCGAGTTCCAATCTTAAAGATGATTAATATGAAAATAAACCAATCACTTAGAATACCTTTCTCGCTCCTTGCTGTTTCAATACTGGTAGTTTCCTGTAAGAAGGATAAAGAAGAAGATGCTCCTGCACCGACTAAGAAGGATATGTTGGTTGGTAACACTTGAGTCATGATAGGATATATCAGTAGCCCTGCCATTGATGTTGACGGTGATGGTAATAAAAAGAGCAACCTCTTGCCGTATTTCCAAGCATGCGACTTAGATGATTTCAATGACACGAAGGCTGAAAATATATATACATATACCATGTAAGAGTGGGCAACGAAATGCGCCCCTAATAATCCTTAGGTCTATGAAACTGGTGTTTGGGAATTTAATTCTGATAGACTATCGTGATTTTCACTGCGGCAAGATCAGATAGCTATGAGTTAGCTATAAGTAGTCTTTCGCCTTCTCAATAGGTGGCTACTGACACTTGTTTTGATGGAGGTGTGATATACACCACTACATTGACATTCAAGTGAAATTATCATATCAATGACTAAAAAGGCTCGAATTCGGACCTTTTTTAGTTTGGGAGCATTCATTTTTGAAGTGCTTCTGACCTAGAAAACTTGCTTGGCTAGGCATTGGGGTTTCATTACAATAGAATCTCATACCTTCGTCCTCTTAAAATTCAATGGAACACCCATGTCAGTATTAGTTAATAAGGACTCTAAGATTATCGTACAAGGATTCACAGGAAGTGAAGGGACTTTTCATGCCGGTCAGATGATTGAGTATGGAACTAAGGTAGTTGGAGGAGTGACTCCAGGAAAAGGAGGACAGACTCACCTTGATAGACCTGTTTTCAATACCGTTTCTGAAGCCGTCCAAAAAACAGGAGCTGATGTTTCTATCATCTTTGTCCCCCCAGCTTTCGCTGCAGATGCTATTATGGAAGCTGCAGATGCAGGAATCAAAGTCATTGTAGCCATCACGGAAGGAATTCCGGTAAAGGACATGGTTCTGGTGAAGAACTATATTGACAAAAGAGACTGTACACTTATAGGACCTAACTGTCCTGGTATCATTACAGCGGATGAAGCTAAAGTTGGAATCATGCCTGGGTTCATTTTCAAGAAAGGAAAAATAGGAGTGGTGTCCAAGTCAGGAACACTAACCTATGAGGCTGCCGACCAAATCGTGAAAGCAGGAATGGGATTGACTACAGCCATTGGAATTGGGGGAGACCCTATAATAGGTACTACAACCCTAGAAGCCGTGAAACTGTTTATGGATGATAATGAGACAGAAGGAATAGTAGTGATAGGAGAAATTGGAGGTGACTTAGAAGTTAAAGCTGCCCGTTGGATCAAGAAACACGGAACAAAGCCAGTGGTAGGATTCATTGCAGGAGTTACTGCCCCTAAAGGACGCACCATGGGTCACGCTGGAGCGATAGTCTCAGGGGATGACGAAAGTGCTGAAGCTAAGAAGCGCATCATGCGTGAGTGCGGCATTCATGTGGTAGATTCCCCAGCGCATATTGGATTGAAGATGGCTGAAGTACTAGGAGTAACAGTCTGATTCTTGAATAAAGATTTATAAAAAAGCCCCTTGAGATAATCAAGGGGCTTTTTTATTTAAGTGCTTTTGAGCTCATTTTCCAAAGCAGTAATACAACCCGAGGTTGAAACTTGCAAATGCAGGATGAGTTGACATATAGTCTGAACTTAACTCAAACGTAGTATCATCAATGGAAAGACCTTGGGAGTATAGCGTGAATTCTGATCTATCAATATCAATATCAAGTTCAGCTATTTGAGAATCGCTGAGCTCTGTAGTCATGTCATTTAATCCGTAACCGAATCTGAGGCCAAGGCTTAACTTAATTTCTTCATTGAGATTAATCATTCCTCCTATACCAAACACGCCATATACAATCATGTCATTAACATAGTCATCTTTGATTGAGAATTCCTGCTCATTACTATCACCTTTATTTTGGGTTTCCGTGATGGTCTCATTCCTAAATGAAAATTGAGGGCCAACTTCAATGAAAAGCCCGCCTTCAGATAAGTAGGTATAGAATACACCTATATCAGTGTATTTCATTTTACTTTCATTCTCATATTCAGTATTGCCTGCCTTACCTTGGGTCTGCTGCTTTAAATTACTAACTCCAAGATTCAGAGCAACTCCTGATTGGCCGCCCAACATATGCAGTCCGGCAACACTAAAGCCTCCAGCGAAGGAGCCTTTATAATCCAGTTCATCTCCAGAATCAAAGATGTTCTTATTCAATATCCAGGTATTCATGGCTGCTCCTTTGGCACCCACGTAGGTTTGGGCCTGTGCACTCATTAAACTGAGCACTGCAATAAGTGATATTATGCTTTTCATATACTATAGGTTAGAAATCTATCTTTGACGAAAGTAGTCAAGAAAGCAGAAATGGGAGAATTAAGCGGTAAGACAGCCATCATCACCGGAGCGTCACGTGGCATAGGTAAAGCAATAGCTGAGTGTTTCGTGAAAGAGGGCGCCAAAGTGGCCTTTACTTACCTCTCTTCTGAGGATAGAGCAAAAGCGCTTGAGGTCGAACTTGGAAAAGGAGGTGGAGTCGTAAAAGGATTCCGTTCTGACGCTTCACAGTATGATGACACAGTTATATTAGTTGATGACGTAATCGCAGAATTTGGTTCCATAGATATAGTGGTCAATAATGCGGGAATCACTCGCGATAATCTACTTATGCGAATGAGCGAGGCAGATTGGGATGATGTTATGACGACTAATCTGAAGAGTATATTCAATATGACTAAGGCGGTGCAGCGGATCATGCTCAAGCAACGCAGCGGTTCTATGATTAATATGAGTTCCGTAGTTGGAGTAAAGGGTAATGCTGGTC
>CALFHF010000123.1 GCA_937875855.1 uncultured Flavobacteriales bacterium | reverse complement strand
CAGTTTTCCATAGGTGAATCGTCTGGAATCCTCAAAGAATCTGTTGGGTTGCTTTACCTCTTTTGGATGCTTCATTCCTAAGATTTCAATACCATATAAAAAGGTCTTGTCAACGGTAAGGGTCTTACTACTGTGGATATTAAGTCCCCAGCCATGTGGATGCATGTGAATACCACCCTGCAGGCCTTTGCCATAAAGAATGGTAGGTTCATCGTAAATGGTCTGTTGAGAGACCCCTTCAAAATGAAGGAGCATGAAAACAAGTACAAGCAAAATGCTTCCTTTCCATTGCATAGGTCAAAACTACCTAAAACCAACGATATTCGTAGCATGGATAGTATTACAAAACTTACCTGTAAGGTCACCTATTATGGTAATCTCAGGACGGAAATAGAACATATAGATTCAGGGGCAAAGGCACAAACAGATGCACCAGTAGATAATCATGGAATGGGAAGATCCCTTTCGCCTACGGATATGACTTGTGCTTCATTAGCATCTTGTATGTTAACGGTTATGGGCATTAAAGCAAAGTCAATGAACTTAAATCTAGATGGATCTCATGCCGATGTCACTAAAGTGATGGCTGATGCACCCAGACGTATCAAAGAAATAAAAGTGAAAATCTTCTTATCTGAGAAACTCAGTGAGGCAGATAGGAAGGTGTTAGAAGCTACAGCACTAAATTGTCCTGTAGCTAAGAGTCTTCATCCTGACATTCATCAGGATGTGAGATTCGAATACTTGGCTTTAGCTCAGATCTCTACTTGAGACTGTTCAGCCTTATCGACCTTACTATAGGCGGCACAGGGCTTCGCTTTATTACAAGAGGCAAGTGCTGCGCAGAATAATGCGATACTAAACCAAGTCAAAATACATTTTTTCATCACTCTTCGTTTATAGAGGGTCAAAGAACTGATTTTTTCGTCATGTCCTTTCATCCTCAAAGTTATAAGTATAATACTGTTGTCAGATCAATAGGTTACAAGAAATATTCCAAAATTGCTCTTTAGTGAGCATTGAACTGCGCTGTTTGCTTGGCTATTCGATGGTTCTATGGGTTTTCATGTCCTTGAGCTTCATACAAGAGCTTAACGCTCAAGAGCTTGGATTATTGAGCATATGGACTGATGAGGGCATGGGTATGCCAAAGGAAAAGCGATTCAAGACTAAGAAATCACTGAATGCCTATCTCATAGAATCTATCCAACATAAGAAGCTAGAAGGACATCCTGCCGCGTCACTGGATAGTTTAGTAAGCAAGGACCAAAAAAACTTTATAGCCTATCTCTACTCAGGACCTCAGTATATTATTCGCGCTAAGGATAGCATAGATGGCAAAGCATTTAGTCTAATAGAACTGCAGGAAATCGCAAGAAAAGAGCGCAGCTCAGCTGAGAATTCAGGTCATCCTTTCAGCAGGGAGGCATTCATGCTCATTCCCCAGAATGACACTATCTATTATGCTAAGGTAGGCCAAAAGGGAAAAGCATCTCAGCTTGACAGTATTGTACAATTGGGAGATAAAGTGATGGATGCAGGCGCATTGGCTGCCCACTTGAGATTAAAGAAAGGTCAGTTATATAAGGAAGATAGGTTACGCAAGGTGGATGCTCGATTAAAGAGATTACTATTTCTGCGTGTAGTAAGGCCATCAGAGTTGATTTTTACCGAGGATGCCTATAGATTGCTCCTGAGTATTGAAAAGAAGAAAGCGAATACAGCGAATGGCATACTGGGGTTCCAGCCTGATGAAGATGGTAAAGTGAGAACTACAGGAGAAGTGGATTTAGTTTTGCAGAATGCCTTGAACAGAGCTGATAGAATCTCATTTAATTGGAGAAGGCTTCAAGATGCATCTCAGAAACTCGAGGTCGCCTTAACATATCCTTATCTATTCAGGTCTCCATTGGGAATCTTGGCATCTCTTGATCAATTCAGACAAGATAGCACCTTTAATCAAGTAGAATCTGAGTTAGGACTAAGTCTCTTGCTAGATAATGGGGATGTGCTTCAAGTAGACGTTGGGAATAGGACCTTCGCCAATCTACTGAGTGAGCCGAGTAGTTTGAATCAAACAGATTCTAGAAGTACCCTTTATAGTCTTGGGTATTCTCATAATTCCTTGGATGATCAATTCAATACATATCACGGAGCGATAGGAGGAATCAAAGTCGCATATGGGAATAAGACCTTGACTTCGCAGTCTAGTTCAGAGGAATCGGTAAAGGACAATTTCGACTCTTGGGAGATTTCCTTTGACCTGAGAAATTTCTTTCCAATCACAAAGAGGAGCACTCTGATGCTGCGCATGAATGCATTCCATCAAGAAAGTGAAATCATCCTATATAAAGAGCTTCAACGTTTAGGTGGGTTATTCACGCTCAGAGGAATGGATGAACTTTCCATACGTGCTTCCACGTTTGGAGTATTGACCACAGAATATAGATATCTTACTGCTGAGCAGGCGTATGTGAGTGTATTTGTGGATCTAGGGTATTATGAAGCCAATGCAAAAACCTATTCGGAAAAAGACAGGCCATATGGATTTGGATTAGGAGCTGCTTTCGATACCGGATCGGGAATCTTTACCTTGAACTATGCCTTAGGGAGTCGCTTTGATTCCGCATTGACATTTAGGACAGGGAAATTACATTTCGGGTATACTGCATTATTCTAGGGAGGAGGTCAGACTTACTATTTCTATCCTTGGTACTTTTGGCCAGCGCAAATAGAGCGTTAGAATGAAAAGCATTGAAATGAAACGTTTACATGTGTTACATATAGTCTCCCTTGCTCTTCTAGCGGTAATATTTATTTCGGCCTGTTCTAATTCATATACCTTAAGAAGTAATGAATTCATGGATCTCTATGATCGTAATGATGAATTTAGACCTGAAGCCTATGTGAGACAATTTCATCCTGATTCGGCTTATGTCTATGTAACATTTAGGACTAAAGAACTTCTGTATAAGCGCAAAGATGCAGAACAGCCTTACGTGGCAAGAATGCAAGTAAATGCGACAGTGAAAGCTCTAGATTTACTAGAACGAGGTGATACTACTGCCTATATTTTCAAAGATGAGCAAGAGAGATCTAAAGACGATGTGGTTACAGGGAGGTTCAGCATTCATGTGGAGGATACCATGAAATATGAAGTGAAAGTAGATTTCATAGATCTTCAAAGTGAAAGAATAAGATCAGAGTACATCTTTCTTCAGACCTATCCAGATGACCTGAGGTATATGGACGTTAAAATAGAAGGAGAGCCTAAGAGATACTGTGCCTGTGAATCAGGACAAGAGCTTGAGTTAAAACCCTATTGGGGTGTCGATGCAGCTATATGGAACATAATGGAGTTAGAAAGAAACCCTGCTCCCTTGCCTTTCTCTATGACATTGAATCAAGTGAACTCTGAAAAGAAAATTTCTGAAATCAAACCTCTCAAAGGACCAAAGGGATGGTATAAGATATCATGTCCACATGGAAATTCTATAAAATTGAGTTTTGAATCATCCAAGACCTGGGTTATTCCAGTTTTTCAAAAAGATTTTCCATGGATCAGTGGAGTTGAGTCTATGACAGCACCACTCAGATACATAACCACCAATGATGAATTTGATGAATTGAGATTTTCATTAGACAAACAAAAAGCTGTTTCGAGCTTCTGGTTGAATTGTGCTCCAGATGAAGTGAGGGCAAAGAAACTCCTGTCATCCTATTATAAACGTGTGGAGGAGGCTAATCTTTATTTTACAGATAGCTTCAGTGAGGGATGGAAAAGTGATCGTGGTTTAGTCTATGTGGCCTATGGTCCCCCATCGAGGATTATCAGAAGTCAAGGAAAAGAAGTCTGGTATTATAGTGTTGAGAATGCAGACTTCGGTCTGCAGATGCACTTCTTAGAAGGAAAGAAAGTAAAATTGGACAGAAGTCTAGATTATCGCCAATCCTGGTATCTCACAGTAGATTCTTGGAGGAACGGAAAAGTATCAAATCTCTGATAAAAAATGGGTCAAAGGGGGAAAGCTAACAACTTACTTGCAGGAGTAAATGCATGTGTAGAGGCAATGAAAGAAGGACGAGAGATCGAGCGTCTGTTCATCAAAAAAGGCACGAGAAGTGAGACATTATCAGAAATGATGTCCATGGCTAGAGAGCGGGGTATCCCCATCTCCTATGTGCCTATTGAGAAATTAGACAGGCTCACACGCGTGAATCATCAAGGCGTAGTAGGAGTAGCCTCACTTATTGAATATGGAATTCTTGAAGATCTTATTCCATTCTTATACGAACAGGGCAAAGACCCGCTCATACTAGTGCTGGACCGAGTGACTGATGTGAGAAATTTCGGAGCGATATGCAGAACAGCCGAATGCATGGGTGTAGATGCTGTGGTAATTCCAGATAAAGAAGCTGCACAAGTAAATGTAGAGGCGATGAAGACCTCAGCAGGAGCATTAAATCGTATTCCTGTATGCCGAGTTCAAGATTTAAAAAAGTCTATTCGGTTCTTGCAAAACTCAGGACTGAAGGTAGTTGCAGCTTCAGAAAAAGGATCTGAAGCAGTTTATAAAACAGACTTAATAGGCCCATTGACTGTTGTCATGGGGTCAGAAGAAGATGGAGTATCCGATGCGCTCATCAGAACGGCTGATTTATTGCTTTCTATACCCATGCCAGGTAAGACAGATTCTTTGAATGTATCCGTAGCAGCAGGAATGTTTTTGTATGAAGTGGCGCGTCAAAGAGGGCTATCTACTAAATAGTGTTTATCACTGTATTCCCAAGTATATTTCTTGTAGTTATTTACTCATAGTCAATAGTTAATACTTGGTCGATTAATAGAAGACTCGCGACCTTTTGTTTTTACTTTTGCTCATTATAAGGCGAAAGCCTCTATCATACCTACCCCAATGAAGAACACACTCATCGCCTTTGCAGCTTCGCTACTGTTAGCTTTCAATAGTAGTCCTGCACAAGAAGCTAATGTCAATGGATCTGCACTGGTCCTTGTATTTTCTGATTATTCAGAACAATTAAACATGGATCTGCATGTGGCATTTAAAAACGATCCTTCCATGCGCATTGTGAATTCTTGTGATGCATTGAACATGGTGGTATTCCAGGCAAAAGAAGGGCAAGCCATGAACAAGGTTCAGGCGAAATCATATCTTCAAGTAAGGTTCAAAGATGTTCTTCAAAGAGAATCAGATTCTTATCAGATAAGAGAAGATGTGAGCCCAAGCGAGGTTCTCATGCTCTGTCGTGAGAAAATGCAAACCATATACGGAGTTGAAGCCAAGTGATGCTTCATCCCAATCATAGATTATTTAACCCACATGTAAATCCAGAGATATGCGGATTACAATAGGTATCCTTTTTTCATTCGTAGCATTAGGATTCACTCAGTTGAATGCCCAATTGCAAGTTCAGAACGGTACATCTGCTCAGCAGATGGTTCAATCCATTACAGGAGAGAACGTTCAGATTCTGAATCCTGTCATCACCGCTTCTGATGGTGCGTGGGGAACATTCCAATCGAACGTTGGAAATTTCCAAGCACAGGATGGAGTCCTCCTTGCTACAGGATTAATCACAAATGCTCTTGGCCCTAATAACACTCAGGGTAAGAGTACCGCGTTCGTGGGTAACAATGGAGACCCTAAGCTTACCTTTGTTTCTGGGTATGCCACTAGAGATGCTTGTAAATTGGAATTTGATATCATTCCTGCAGGAGACTCTCTTCGATTTAAGTTCACATTCGCTTCGGAGGAGTATGATGAATATGCCTGTACAAACTTCAATGATGTATTCGGATTCTTCATCAGTGGACCAGGAATAACAGGAGATCCAGGGCTGCCTGGTTTCCATAATATCGCCCTGCTGCCAGGGACGACTTCACCTGTTACTATAAATAGCGTCAATCATGGTAACCCGAACCAAGGAGGGGCGTGTCCTGCCGTAAATCCTCAGTACCACGTTCAGAATCCATTGAGTCCTATAGCGGCTATTCAATATGATGGTTGGACAAAAAACCTTATTGCGATTGCCAATAATCTGATTCCATGTGAGACATATCACCTCGAACTTATTATTGCAGATGCCAGTGATAGACTTTGGGATTCTGGAGTATTTATTGAAAAAATTGAGAGTAATAACGTCAGAGTAGACGTGATCACTGATGGTGAAAATCCAATGATGTATGAAGGTTGTAATAATGGAACGGTCTCATTCTGTATAGAAACTCCATTGGCTGAGGACTTTGAAGTAAGCTATTTCTTACATGGTTCTGCTGTCAATGGAACTGACTATGCGTTGATAGGAGATCCCTCTCCTGCATTCGAGCATACAATTACAATTCCTGCCGGAGCTCTGTGTGCATATTTGCCAATTAACACTATAGATGATGGAATAGATGAAGGAACGGAGTACGTAGATATCATTGTAGTGAACCCATTGTGCGGGGAGAATATCTTGGATAGTATTCGAGCCCTTTTGCGCGATTCCTTGGAGTTATATATCACAGGAAACACACAGATATGCATTGGTGAGAATATAAGTCTTGGACTAGATAGCGGTGGTACAAGTTTCCAATGGACACCTACGTCTTTGAATTTTACACCTTCAAGTACTTGGACTAATGTGATGTTTACTCCGACAGATGATGTTTTGGTCACATTGACATCTACAATCGCAATGTGCACAGCTACTGACCAAGTATTAATCCAAGTCAGTGAAATGGATCTTGATTTTGCTATATCATTGGTGCCGTGTCAGAATGTATGTAATGGGGCCATTGATATGACCATTAATGATGGAATACCACCCTTTACTATACATTGGAATTCAGGAGCATTCAATACGGAAGATCTTGAAGGCCTTTGTGAGGGAACCTATACCGTGCGTGTTACTGATGGTATAGGATGTGTGGTAGAAGCAAGTGTGCAACTTGGACTTGCTCCTCCGATTCAGATCATCATCAGCCCATTAGTTTATGCTGGTGGATATAATATATCATGTAATGGAGCATCTGATGGGGCAATAGAAATTACAATTGTTGGTGGTCAAGCCCCGTATTCAATTAGTTACAGCGCAGGACCAAATAGCCTACCAGTAGGACCAGTCACGGTTTCTGTGGTCGATGCCATTGGATGCACAGGGGAAACTACCTACACCATGTTAGAGCCAGATCCGCTGGGGTTAATTATTACCAATCTTAATCCAGTGCTTTGTGCTGGTGCTGAAACTGGCAGTATGACCGTAAGTGGTACTGGAGGAAGTGGAGTATATCCATCTTATATATGGTATCTGAATGGAACCCTAGTAAATTCTGGAGCTACTTATAACAATGCGCCTGGTGGAACATATACTATCGAAGTTGAGGACGAGAATAACTGCATGGCTTCTATGGATGTAGTCTTGCCTGAACCATCTGAGGAATTAGATGGTATCGTGGTGAGTCAGACTAATGTGGCTTGTAATGGAGAGAACACCGGATCAGTGACCGTAAACGGAATAGGAGGAACGATTGCTGTAGGATCTGATTACGATTATCTATGGTTAGATAACAGCTCTATTTCGCCAGTGAGAACTAATCTTCTTGCAGGAACATACAACTGTACACTGACTGATGACAATAATTGCTCAACGCTATTGACTGTTATCATCAGCCAGCCTAGTCTATTGCTGGTGAACATTCTTGTAGAAAATGACATTGCATGTGAAGGACAGTCATGCGGAAACGCATTAGCTGTTGGTTCAGGCGGAGCACCTGGAACATATACCTATGAATGGGAAGCAGTGCCAGTAGGAAGTAATCCTAACTTCCCTCAGTTCTCTCCAGCTGCGACATTCTGTGAGCCAGGCTTCTACACGATTACGGTGACAGATCAGAATAATTGTAAGGTAGAAGAGCAGATAGAAATCACTATCGAATCTACTGAGATTACTGCCACTTTTGACATTACAGATGTATTGTGTGCCGGGGATTCAACAGGACAGATAGATGCGACAATTGTGGGAGGTATTCCTCCATATACATTCAATTGGGTGGGTGGAAATTGTGCTCAAGGGCCTATCATTACAGAGGATCTTACCAATGTATGTGCAGGACTATGGTGTCTTACTTTGACAGATTCTAATGGATGTGAATTGGATACGTGTTTGACTATCCAAGAGCCACCAGCATTGAACTACTTCTTCACCATGGAACCTTCCTTGTGTGCTGATAATTGTTCAGGATCTATAGACTTTGTTCCAACAGGAGGGACACCTCCTTATAACTATGCGTGGTTTGGTCCAGTTATTCCTGGCTCAGGAGACATGTTTGACCTTACTGATACCCTGTCGACTTCAGAGGACTTGACTAATCTATGTAAAGGTCAGTATCTAATCTTCTTGTATGACTCCCTTGGATGCTCATTTGAAAGGACAATCACTGTGACTGCTCCTGAAGATCTATTAATACTCACTGACTCTATCTCTGACTTTAATGGATATCAAGTCTCATGCCCTGATGCATGTGATGGATGGATCTATGTCACAGCTACAGGTGGAAGTACAACTCCTACAGGTAATTACCTCTATACATGGTTAGAGCAAGGAATATTTGGTGCGGGAACTCCTTTCCAGCAGGGAATGGGGTCAGGTTTCGATGATCTTACTGACCTGTGCGCAAGTGAGGATACTGTTGGATATGAGCTCATCTTAGTCGATGATAACCAATGTATACAGAATGCATTCTTCATCATGGAGGAGCCTGATGAAATAGAATTCGATTTTGATGTAACTAATGTCTCTTGTTCAGGATTCACAGATGGGTCTGTTACAGTTACCTTATCTGGAGGAGTACCTCCATATGACATCACTTGGACAGATTCCACAGCCGCTGTGATAGGAATTGGATTTACTATCACTGGAATAGGAGAAGGATTGTATTATGCGAGTGTCATTGACCTTAACGGATGTATGGGAATGGACTCAGTGCTGGTGGGAACTCCTAATCCTATAAGTGCCCCACTTGACTTCATAAGCTACAATGGCTTTGGAGTTCCGTGTTTCGGAGATTGTGAAGGGACTATCTTCTCAGGAGTTACAGGAGGAACCATGCCGTACACCTACGCATGGAGTGCTGATGATTGTCTGAACCCTTCATTCTCTAATGTAGATGCAGTATTGAATGGACTGTGCATTGGAACATATGCAATGACGGTTACTGATTCCCAAGGATGTTTTGTCTGTGAGACTATCACCCTTGACCAACCTGATACATTGGTTTCTAATGCCATCGTCATGGATATTAGTTGTGAAGGATTAATGGATGGTAGTATTGACCTCGGCCTCTCGGGAGGAGTAGGGCCATACACTACAGATTGGACTGTACTTCCTGATGGAAATGAGATTCAAACGGGACTTGGAGATGGAGAGTACGCGGTGGTCGTAACAGATCAAAATGACTGTTCTTTCTTTGCCGAGTTTGAGATAGAAGAACCAACAGATTTAATCGCTGTAGCTACAAGTCCTTTAATGGCTGGCGGTTTCAATGTGAGCTGTAATGGTGTGTGTGACGGAACCATCAACTTGAGTGTTTCAGGTGGAGCAGGAGGATATACAATTTTATGGACAGGCCCAGCTCCAGTTGGAGGTGGAGACGGTACATCATACGTAGGTGTTGCCTGTGAAGGAATCTATGAAGCTACAGTGACAGATGCTAATGGATGTGTTGTAGTGGCTGCGATTACTCTGACAGAAGCCCCACCTATCTCCTTCGTGTTCAATGTTCTAGTCCCAATCAGCTGTAACGGTGATTGTGATGGTCAGTTGAGTGCAGGAGCTCAAGGAGGAGTGGGACAGTTTACGTATGTATGGGATGATCCAGCTATGACAGCAGGTCCTGTGACCCCAGCCAATTTATGTGAAGGATTCTATTGTGTAACAGCAACCAGTGGAAACGGATGTGTTGCTGTAGGATGTTTCAGCTTGACTGATCCAGAGGTGCTTTCTATGAATTGTGCAGTTCAGAATCTCGATTGTGCAGGAGCAGGAAATGGAAGCATCACTTGTACAACTATTGGAGGAACGTTCCCATTCGATTATGAATGGACTGGACCAACCGGATTCACGAGCGATCAAGAGAGTATCTTCAATCTTGAGCCTGGTACATATTGCGTTGACCTCGTTGATTCACATGGTTGTGCATATTCAGAGTGTTTCGACATCACTCAGCCAGCCCCTATAGAAGTGCAAGTTCTTGTGAGTGACTTCAATGATTTCGGAGTTTCATGTAACGGTGTATGCGATGGTAGTATAGACATCACGGCTAGTGGTGGATTTGCTCCGTATTCATATTCGCCCGCTCAGAATCTTGAAGACCTATGTCCAGGACTTGTCAATGTGATAGTTACAGATGCTACAGGTTGTGAATTCACACAGGATGTCGAAATCACTGAGCCAGCACCAATGAGTGTATCACTTACCAGTCCATTATATGATTGTGGGACAAATGTGAATTGTAGTGGAGGAAATACCGGAACTATATTCTCTACCGTGCTTGGAGGGACTGCTCCTGACTTGACGTACTACTGGATAGAAGTGAGCACTGGAGACACCTTGCTATCAGGGTCAGGCATTCCAGATATTGATGACCTGTTCGCAGGAGAGTATCAACTCGTAGCAGTAGATTTGAATGGATGTTCAGGTTCGGCAAGTATCACACTTGATGAACCAGCGACTGCTTTTACAGTAAGTGCCACGTTGATTCAGTTCCCTAGTGGGGATAACGTATCATGCTTCGGGGCATGTGATGGAGAGATTATGTATAGTGCTGATGGAAATTGTGGGGATCCAGTATATAGCTGGTTTGATTCGGAATCTAATCCTCTCACCTCTACTGTTAATCTATGTGCTGGTCTTTATACTTTAGTGTCCATTGATGGTGCTGAGTGTGCGTATACTTTGGACGTTACCTTGATTGAGCCAGCAGAAATTTTACTGAATCCTATCGTTACTACGACTGCGTGTTTCAATGTGGATACAGCTTCTATAGTGCTAGACATAACAGGTGGAT
>CALFHF010000122.1 GCA_937875855.1 uncultured Flavobacteriales bacterium | reverse complement strand
GTTTTTTCTCGCTTTTCAACACCTGTTCCTATTAGTTCTTCAGCCAAGATGTGCAGTTCTCTATTGCCTGAATCAGGATAGAAATTCACCTTGTAGTATTTATCATTCACTCGATATTCAATTGCATGCATACAATTGGCATCGCAGATACTTTGTATAAGACTAAGGATGGTGCTATTGATAGAGTCTCCATCGCCTTTCCATTTATTCAATAGGGGTAGCGCTGTCTCATTACAATATGTTACCTCTCCTGTTCTTTTCATGAATATACGGGGAGTGCAGCTTAACTCAACGAATTTTTTAAAGGCGATATTTTCCTTTTCGACAGACTTGATCTTAGTAATATCGGTGTCTACAAAGAGCAGGTTAGTCACCAAGTCTAATTCATCCTTTATAGGTGTCACGGTGGTCATCGAGTAGTAGTTCTGTCCTTTGTCATTGATATCTTTTGACTCATAAACCACTGATTTCTTGAAGTCTACCACATTGCGTATTATCGTCCGTATATGAATGTTTTTGCTTACATCCGGAAGAAATTTTCCTGTAAAAGTGCTCAATTCTTCAGCTGAGTAATTGTTTTTGTGCTCATTTGTTTCATTGACCCATAAGATGACTCCTTTGGAGTCCGTAATGACTATTAAATTCTCACTCTTTTTTGCTACAAGTGAGAGCATTTTAAGCTCAACATCCTTTTTTTTCAGCTCCTGATTTAGTTGACCCCTGTGCTTTTCATGCTTTCCTTTACTCTTTTTAATCAAACCTGGTGTAATCAGGATTACGATGAGTATGTAGCAAAGTGCTAGAAGAAAAGGCCATTTACCTATCACTGCCGTATTCAGTTCAGCACTCATATCAGGAGAGCTTAGTCGGAGAATTCCGGCTGTCATGCCTAATTCATTTATGACAGGAGAGAAAACGATATACTTCTGAATAGCATCACTCATCTCTTCTGCATTCGTGGATCCTTTTGAATAGAACTTCTTGATTTTCCCATCTGGATCCTTGATTTCATCTTTGAATGTATACATGACGTCATTACTGACAACACGATAGAACTTCTTATCTCCTTGATTAAAGGTTATGAAGGAAAGTTCATAGCCTTGAAGATGATTTACTTCTATAATTTTCTTTAGTTCTTGAGAGACTTTGGTATAAGAGAAATTTCCTTCAGGAATTACATCTGAACTTTGCAGGAGTGAAACAAGCTCCATCATATGAGAACTAGAAGGCATAAGCGCCAGTGTGTTGGTAATGCTCTTCAACTGCTCAAGTCTATGGTTGACTTTTTCGGCAGAACGCTCATTCTTTAGTATGGATCCAACATAGAAAATGCCACTAAGTGCGAGGATATGCAGCAGTAGAACGAGTTTGAATCTTGGTGTTTTTGTCATTAAAATACGCTTTGGGCCATAGTGCTATACGTGGTTTACATCTTTAGGTTCTCCATTTTTAAGCATATATCATGGCAATTCTATCTTTATGCCTTCCTCGTTATGTAGCCATTTAACCTTGAACACATGAATGTTAAGACCATTTTGAATATTGCAATCCTAAGCATAGGAATTACGTGTATACCATCTTGTACTATGGAAAATGAGAATACCCATAAAAAAGCCCTGATTTACCCGCCTTCTGAAAAGAATGATGTAAAGGATGATTACTTCGGGACTCAGGTTCTGGATCCATATCGTTGGCTTGAGAATGATACTTCATCTGCCACTGCTGCCTGGGTCAAAGCGCAAAACGAAGTCTCGTTCGCATACCTGAACTCTATTCCTGGTCGTGCAGCCGTTCGTTCTAGACTTGAGGAGCTTTGGAATTATCCTAAACAGTCAGCGCCATTCAGAGTAGGGGAGCATTATTTCTTTTCTCATAATGATGGTCTGCAGAATCAGGCAGTCATTATGCGCATGAAAGGACTAGACGGTGAAGCCACAAGGTTCATAGACCCTAATGAATTGAATAAAGAGGGGACAACCTCTGTTTCTATTGTTGGTTCTTCAAAGGATGGTAAATATGTCACGTTAGACCGCTCCGAGGCTGGTTCTGACTGGAGTTCCTTAACCATTAAAAACGTGGAAACAGGTGAAATGCTTCCAGAAGAATTGAATTGGGTAAAGTTCTCTGGCGCAAGCTGGAAAGGAGATGGTTTCTATTACAGCAGATATCCTTCACCTAAGAAAGGCACTGAATTCTCAGAGACCAATATAGACCATATGGTCTATTTTCACAAAGTGGGCACATCTCAGAGTGAAGATAAGCTGGTCTACAGAAATGAAAAGAACCTTAATCTTTATCATTGGGTCAATGTCACAGAGGATGAAAAATACCTTATTCTCTATGCCGCGTCAGGCACTGATGGGTATGAATGCTTTTTCAAAGACCTAAGCCAGGCTAATTCAGAGTTCAAACCTCTATTCAAAGGGTTTGAACACAAAAGCTCAGTCGTAGCACACCACAATGGGCGTTTCTTGGTCATCACAGACATAGATGCACCCAATTATAGACTCGTGTCTATAGACACTAAGAACATAGGTTCAGATTCATGGAAAGAAGTGGTGCCGCAGAAAGAACATCTTCTTGAATCCATATCAACTGGCGGGGGTATGATGTTCTTGAACTATCTAGAGAAGGCATGTAATCGACTTTATGTGGCTAAGATGGATGGCTCTGATGTCAAGTCCATTGAACTTCCTGGAGCAGGAAGTGCTGGTGGAATAGGTGGTTATTTGGAGGATAAGGTCTTATTCTATAGCTATACATCCTTTAACTATCCAACAAGTGTTTTCAGATATAATGTCGAAACGGGGGAGAGTGTCCTTCATTATAGACCCAAGACCTCTTTTAATCCTGATGCATTTGTAAGTGAACAAGTGAGCTATACGAGCAAGGATGGCACTCCAGTGAGCATGTTCATAGTCAAGAAAAAAGACTTGAAAATGGATGGCTCAAATCCCGCATTGCTTTATGGCTATGGAGGATTTAATATCAGCATCACCCCGTCTTTCAGTGTTTCTAACATGGTCTTCCTAGAAAAAGGTGGTGTATATGCAGTTGCTAATCTGAGAGGTGGTGGAGAATATGGTGAAGAATGGCATAAGGCAGGGATGCTCTTGAAAAAGCAGAATGTGTTTGATGATTTCATCTCCGCAGCAGAATACCTAATAAGTGAGAAATACACGAGTAGTGATAGGCTTGCTATCGAAGGTCGTTCCAATGGAGGATTGCTTGTAGGAGCTGCAATCACTCAGCGTCCTGAGCTGTTTGCAGTAGCTTTTCCTGGGGTGGGGGTGATGGATATGCTACGTTATCATAGGTTCACCGTAGGTTGGGGATGGATTCCTGAATATGGCTGTGCCGATAGCTCTGATGCGCATTTCAAAAACCTTAACGCCTATTCACCCCTGCATAACTTAAAACTAGGAGCTGAATATCCTGCTACTATGGTCACTACAGCTGATCATGATGACCGCGTAGTTCCGGCTCATTCATTCAAGTTTACAGCTCGTCTTCAAGAATGTCACACAGGAGACGAACCCGTCATCATCAGAATTGATGTGAATGCGGGCCACGGAGCTGGAAAGCCCGTATCTATGGTCTTAGACGAACTAGCAGATAAGTGGGCATTTTTCTTTGATAATATCAAGACAAGTGGAGCCGCAGTTCAATAAGGTAAATGATGCCGATATCAAGACTTTTCAGGATATCCTGGGAGGTGATTGCGTGTTGCTCGATGAAGCTTCAAGAACACTGTATGGAAAGGACGAGACCGAGGATCTGATTTATCCTCCTGAAGTTGTCTTGATACCAAAGGACACAGAGGCTGTATCACTCATTTTAAAACATTGCAATGAACGGTGCATACCAGTCACACCTATAGGCGCCCGAACAGGATTAAGCGGAGGAGCTTTATCTGTGATGGGAGGAGTGGGACTCTCGATGCATCGATTTGATAAGATCTTGGACATTGATATTCAGAACCTCCAAGCGACCGTGGAGCCGGGAGTTATTACTCAAGTGTTCCAAGAAGCGGTCCTTGAAAAAGGACTGTTCTATCCTCCTGATCCAGCAAGCCGAGGCTCATGTTCATTAGGAGGAAATCTTGCTGAATCATCTGGTGGGCCTAGGGCTGTAAAATATGGTGTTACAAGGGATTACGTGATTAATCTTGAAGTAGTACTTGCAGATGGAACCATCATGTGGACAGGGGCCAATGTGCTTAAAAATGCTACGGGATATGACCTCACTCGATTAGTAGTAGGAAGCGAGGGAACCTTGGCAGTTATCACTAAAGCTGTCTTCAGGTTAATCCCACGTATGAAGTTTGACATGCTACTTCTTGTACCCTTTTCAGATGCTAGTAAGGCATGTGAAGCGGTGTCGGCCACCTTTAGAGAAGGAATAGTGCCCAGCGCCATGGAATTCATGGAACGTGATGCGCTGGACTTGGTAAATGATTTTTTAGGACTTGGTATGACGATTCCTGAGGACGTTCAAGCTCATCTTCTGATAGAAGTAGACGGAAATTACGAGGATATACTCTTCAAGGAATGTGAGATTATCACTGCTGTCATGGAAGCTCATGGGGCAGGAGAGGTTCTCTTTGCTGGGAATGCTGCGGAGAAGGAGAAGTTATGGATGATGAGAAGGAAAGTGGCCGAGGCGGTCAAGGCGAATTCTACCTACAAGGAAGAAGATACCGTGGTCCC
Source organism: uncultured Flavobacteriales bacterium (assembly GCA_937875855.1). Classification (GTDB taxonomy): domain Bacteria; phylum Bacteroidota; class Bacteroidia; order Flavobacteriales_D; family JABDKJ01; genus JABDLZ01. Next base: position 3,109 of record CALFHF010000122.1, on the reverse strand, counting down.
ACGCTTCAAACTGCCTGAGTTACTTAAGGGTGTCAAGCGCATAGGTGAAGCCTATGGGTTCAAGTCAGTGTGTTACGGTCATGCAGGAGATGGAAATCTTCATGTCAACATTATCAAAGGCGAAATGTCAGACAAGGACTGGGACGAAAAACTTAGCTCTGGAATCAGAGAGATCTTCGAGCTAGTTGTCATGCTAGGAGGGACCTTGTCAGGGGAACATGGCATAGGGCTGGTTCAACGCCCGTATATGGATATTGTTTTCAAGGAGAGAGAACTAGATCTTATGCGTGGAGTCAAGAAAGTATTTGATCAAAAAGGCATATTGAATCCCAAGAAGATTTTTTAATCTTGAATTCTTACTCAACTACTATCACATGGAATAATTGGGCTTCCCAACAGGATAACTCAATAGCTATAAGCAAATCTGTTGATAGTCATGTTATTGTATTTGCATGCTTGTCTGATTGCAAAGTATTAACAGCTCTGGATTGATGTTGTAAACAAATATGGCCTATTTTTCGTGTCCATTGGACGTAACAAGTCGATTTTAGAAAGACATCATTGAGATTTCACATTCAGTAAGAATTGTAATCCATTTTTCTTCTAGGCTTTTCTTTTAGCTATTGAAAGGTCTGAAGAACTTGGTGTGATTGAACAAAACCATTTGACTAACTGGTAAGTCTTTCAAAAATTCATAGCACCAAGGAACCCTCTGATATTAGTAGAGGGTTCTTAGGTTATAATAGCTTAGTTCTTCTTGAAGAAATCTATGACCGAAAGGTGCACCAGATGTACATCGGTATAATAGAAGGCGAGGGCTTCTTGATATGAATAGCCCTTCCTAATCATGGACATGGCTCCTTCTTGACACAGTCCAACTCCATGCCCGAATCCTCGTCCTTTTAATATGAGCCGCTCTCCATCAGGGGCCATTTCAAAATACGTAGAATTCAAGAACCACTTAGAGCGGATATCCTTCAGCGGAATAGATTTGTCATCAAGTAAGAAGTGAGTACTGCGCCCGCTTGGCTTGTATGAATACAAGTCAGCTGAGGGATTTTCAGGCATTCCGCCTGTCTTGGCTTCCATATAGTCAAACCACGCAGAACGCAAGATTTGGGACTCCCAGGTGGCATGCTTCCCTTCAAGGCAGAAGGTATCTTCCTTAGCTCGCAGATATGGTAAGGCCTTAGACCAAACCTCTTCTGAATTCACTGTGTGACCGCCACAATTTGAATGAAAAGTGGCATTGATAAGATTCATGTCACTGTCTACAATTACTTGTCCTGCCGTAATCTGAGAGGCTTCGATGATATCAGGATTGAATCGCGACATGCCATGATAGACTTGACAGTGAACTTGGTCACAAAGGTTAAATCCTTCATGCTCATGCCTTCTTTTATTACTCAATGCATATGTACGACATATGAGTGCTTGGACTTTGTAATACTCAATTCCTTGTTCTTTCCCAGATTCTGATTCCATTACCCCTGCAACATAGGACTCAAAGTCTAAGATTATTCCTGTGAGTAGCAAGCCCTTAGAATTCGCAGTGACCTTGAAGGGTTGGTTATACTTTTCTTCTTTCCTCGGAGGATTGATTCCCTTCAGGTTATAAATGCCCATTGTCGTGCGCTCTGCTTTGGTAGAATGAGCTAGAACTTTATCAGCAGTACTTATTCTCACTTTGCCTTTATCCAATGTGAAATAAGTAGTCTTGTTAGCAGGCACAGTGATGGTCTTTCCTCCATCTACTTTCCATACAACGGCTTCAGTTGAGTGATGATAAAAGCGCTCAGTGTCCCTACCATCCTTCCAGATACCTAGCAGCATTTCTTGGCTCATGCCCGTTAATACAAGCAAAAGGCTTATGCACAGCGATATGGATCTTCTTTTCATATTCATCTCAAACCTAAAAAGCCTGCTGTTTTTCTAATCTGCTCTCTTTGATTCTTTTCAACATGGCTATGGCTGTTCTTTCTGAGGCTCCTTTACCGCCTAATTTTTCTCTCAGCTTCATGAAATCATCGCGCATCTTTTTTCGATGTTTCCCCGGTTCTATGATTAATCTCAATTCCTTTTCTAAATTGATTGAATTCAACTCTCCTTGGATCAATTCCTTGACCACTTCTCTGTCCATAATGAGGTTGACTAAGGAGATGTACTTAATCTTCACTACTCTTCGAGCAATCATATAGGAAATGGGATTCCCGCTATAACAGACTACTTCAGGCACACCTATGAGTGCAGTTTCCAAGGTTGCAGTTCCTGATGTAACTAGCGCAGCGTCTGCCTCTTGCAGTATTCCATATGTGTTCCCATACTCAATATTGACCTTGTGCGATTGCATGAAATCCGTGTAGAATTCCTGGTCAATAGACGGAGCCCCAGCTATCTTGAAAGTATGCTCAGGGAACTTTTTGACCATGGCTAGCATTACCGGAAGTATCTTGCTAATTTCCTGTTTCCTTGAGCCTGGAAGCACTGCAATTATCATACTTGGATTATGGTCATCACTGAATTGTTTCAATTGTAGTTCATCCAAGAGCGGATGTCCTACATATTCTACTTCCATTCCATAGCGAGCATAGAAATCCTTCTCGAAAGGCAATATGCAATAGACTTGATTCACATGTTTCTTAATCCCATGCACTCTATTGCTATTCCATGCCCAAATCTGAGGGCTTACATAGTATAGAACAGGAATACCGAGCTTTCTGACAAATGGTGCAATACGCAGATTAAACCCAGGATAGTCAATCATGATTACTGCATCAGGTTTAAATTCTCTGATGTCGTCCTTGCAGCTCTTTAGATTGCGAAGAATGGTCTTCAGATTCATTATCACCTCAGCAAAACCCATGAAAGCCAAGTCTTGAATGTGTTTATGAAGCATTAGCCCTTCAGCCTTCATGCGATCGCCTCCCCAGCCGCGCCAAGTAATTCCTGATTCTTGCTGGTTGAAAGCCTTAATTAGATTAGCTCCATGAAGATCACCTGAAGCTTCACCCGCTATGACATATACTCTCATGAGAAATAGTAGATGATGGCGATGACGGAGAGTAAAATGTTGATTATAACTCCATTATTAAGAGCATCTTGCTTCGAT
>CALFHF010000121.1 GCA_937875855.1 uncultured Flavobacteriales bacterium | reverse complement strand
CCTAATATGGGGAAGCTTACAGGTTCTTGCTGAGCGCCTTTCGAGCCGAGAAGCCACCGAACGATATATATGAAGCGGAACAGCTGAGCGAATGCATAAAATCCCGATTTTGGAGACAGAAAAGAGCGTCTAACAATGCATGATAGTCCAGAGCCGCTCAAAAACCGGCCCACAGGCCAAGCTCCGGACTATATGCTGGGACGTTGGCCACAAACATATTCTTTTTAAACTTTAATAATCATATCTAATTCTCCTGTGGTTCCCATTACTTTTTGAATAGTTTTAGGATTATTGGATTCTAGGTGTGCCTTTTCATTTTCATCAGGTATTCCCATTTAATCTAGTACAGTTAGCCTGATGCGAAGCTCTCTCTATCGTTTTCTGGTAATACTTTAACACGGTTTGCTCCATCGTTATTTCAATCCACTTAGTCCACTGGATGTAAAAAAGATTGAAAGGAATTAACACTACTGATTTCTTTAAAAAAATAAGAGGACCATCTTTTAAGAAAATGGCCCTCTTTCAATACTTAGAAAAACTATTAAATCACTTCAGATCAAATCTATCTAGGTTCATTACCTTAGTCCAAGCTTTCGTGAAATCTTTCATGAACTTCTCTTGTCCGTCAGCGCATGCGTATACTTCGGCCAAGGCTCTTAGCTCTGAATTAGATCCAAAGATGAGGTCTACTCTGGTTCCAATCCATTTTACTTCGCCTGTCTTGCGATCTCGCCCTTCGAATACATTTTGAGCGTCTGTGTTAGCACTCCATGTCGTTCCCAGATCAAGGACATTTACAAAGAAATCAGTACTCAATGTGCCCACTTTCTTGGTAAACACACCATGTGAAGAACCATCGTAGTTGCAATTCAAAACACGCAGTCCACCGATAAGCGCTGTCATTTCAGGTGCAGTAAGACTGAGGAGCTGAGCACGATCCACGAGCTGCTCTTCGGCAGATGCGCTGTGTCTAGGCTTGAAGTAATTCCTAAAACCCTCTCCTGCTGGCTCTAAAGCGCCAAAGGAATCCACATCAGTCTGCTCTTGGGAAGCATCAGCTCGGCCAGCTGTAAACGGAACCTTAAGCTCCTGCCCTGCTTTTTTCGCGGCTGCTTCTATTCCTGCACTTCCGCAAAGCACGAAGAGATCAGCCATGGAGATCTTTTTTCCTCCGTTTTGAGCGCTGTTAAACTTTGTTTGGACCTCCGTTAATGCTTTTATCACCTTGGCGAGCTGTGACGGGTTATTTACTGCCCAATCCTTTTGAGGGGACAGTCTAAGACGTCCTCCATTCGCTCCGCCACGCATATCGGAACCTCTGAACGTACTGGCCGATGCCCATGCGGTGGAGACCAATTCACTTACCGTTAATCCTGTAGCCAAAATCTGTTCTTTCAAGGAATCTACGTCATTCGTATCAACCAAAGCATAATCAACAGCCGGAATAGGGTCTTGCCAGATCTGCACTTCTGCCGGAACTTCAGATCCAAGATATCTCGCTATGGGTCCCATGTCACGGTGAGTCAACTTATACCAAGCCCGAGCAAATGCATCAGCAAACTGATCAGGGTTATCAAAGAAACGCTTGGAGATGGCCGCATAGATAGGGTCCATCTTCAATGCCATGTCAGCCGTAGTCATCATTAATGCCTGGGTCTTACTTGCATCACCCGCTTTAGGAGCTTGGGCTGCATTAGACGCAGCAGTAGGCGTCCATTGGTGCGCTCCTGCTGGACTCTTGGTTAACTCCCAATCATATCCGAGTAATACTTTGAAATAATCATGATCCCATTTCACAGGATTGGGAGTCCATGCTCCTTCTATACCGCTGCTAATGGTATCATCTCCATGTCCTGTTCCGAAGCTGTTCTTCCAGCCCATGCTCATTTCTTCTATACCTGCTCCTGCCGGTTCTTTACCCACATATTTGTTTGGATCAGCTGCTCCGTGAGCTTTCCCGAAGGTGTGACCACCTGCCACTAAGGCCACAGTCTCCGAATCATTCATGGCCATACGACCGAAGGTCTCTCTAATATCTATTCCTGAAGCCAATGGATCTGGAGTTCCATTAGGTCCTTCAGGATTCACATAGATAAGTCCCATCTGCACAGCTCCCAGTGGATTCTCCAGTTCACGGTCGCCTGTATAGCGCTTGTCTCCTAGCCACTCTCCTTCGGATCCCCAATAAATGTCTTGCTCAGGCTCCCAGACGTCTTTACGACCACCTGCGAAACCGAACGTCTCAAATCCCATAGATTCCAATGCGCAATTTCCTGCGAGAACCATAAGATCAGCCCATGAAATCATCTTTCCGTACTTCTGCTTAATAGGCCATAGCAGCAAGCGCGCTTTGTCTAAGTTCCCGTTATCTGGCCAGCTGTTAAGCGGAGCGAAACGCTGTGACCCTGAACCTGCTCCTCCTCTGCCATCTGCGATACGATAAGTACCTGCACTGTGCCAGGCCATTCTAATGAAGAAAGGGCCATAATGTCCATAATCGGCAGGCCACCAATCTTGTGAATTGGTCATGAGTGCTACTAGGTCCTTTTTTACAGCCTTTAGATCTAGGCTTTTGAATTCCTTGGCATATTCAAATCCTTCATCCATAGGGTCAGACAAGGTTGAGTGCTGACGCAGAATATTTAGGTTCAATTGGTTAGGCCACCAATCTCTGTTAGATGTACCAGAGCCTGCACTGTGTTTAACTGCTCCACCCATAAAAGGGCATTTAGCCTCTCCATTCATATCATGTATTACTTGACTTGAGTGTTTCTTGTCTTCCATTGCTGTAAATTGTGCTTGAATTGCCTTATTTGAAAGGACAAAAGTGCGAATAAAAATGCTTTTCTCAGTGACCTTTGTTACGTCTTTATATGATGCTAGACAGCAGTTAGACCTCTAAAAGCTTCATTTACCAGTAATTAATTGACTTTGGTGCGTGAATACTGACCATTTAAGTCATCCTGTCTAACCCCGTTTGCCTAACTTTATAGCATCATGAAAAAGGTCTTACTCATATTCAGCGTTATCGCTATGCTTTTTAGCTGTAAGAAAGAAGTTACCCATGAGACAATTAGTCCCCCTGAGATTGAAGGCAATTGGAGATTGATAGAGGTCCTTGCTGATCCAGGTGATGGAAGTGGAACCTTCCAAGTAGTGGTAAGTAATAAACTCATGGAATTCAATGCCAATGGCACAGTAACATGCAATGGAAACCTCTGTGACATGTCCATAGAATCCGTTGGAGGAACGAATGGAACGTATTCTACTATTGAAACAGCCATCTCCTCTCCCTCCTGTGTGAATACTATGCTAGATATCAGCTATCAAATTGCTAACTCTTACTTGATTATTAGCTATCCCTGTTTTGAAGCCTGCCAATGCAAGTTCGAGAAACTCAACTAATCTAGTGTTTGAAAAGCATAGGTCAACAGTTGCCTATCATAGGCGATGTGTGATCTTCGTATTAAGGTCAGCATAAACCGCTACTATTTTTCAAATACTTGTATCCTAATGATCAAAAGGCAAGTCTCAAAATGAGACTCGCCCTTTATTTCTAAAGAGCTCCAAATCTTCAAAAACACGTTTGTATTAGACAAAACTTTGGGGAAACGTCAATTTCCATAAAATATTTTTTTGATGCATATTTCTTCTGTATCCCTCATTGATGCTATGTAAATGGATAATCTAGGGACTTCAGCTCCATACATCAACAGATTGGCTAAGGATTTCCAAGGTCTTGCTACACAAG
>CALFHF010000120.1 GCA_937875855.1 uncultured Flavobacteriales bacterium | reverse complement strand
GTTCATCACTATGAAATCACACTCCTCGCAATCAGGTCCACCGCAGTCTACTCCTGTTTCAAAGCCGTTCAATATTCCATCATCACAGGAAGGACATACACAGGTAATGTCAATAGCAAAACCAGCCGGAGTAACCGAGACATCACTGGTGAAGACCAGCGTTACACATTCAGTACCAGTATAGATAATCCCCGGAAGTGCCGTTCCTGTAAACGTAGCGTAAGGAGTACCAGTAGCAGTTGGGCCAGCATATATATTCAAATTGTCAAAACCATTCTCTACAGCAAATTGACTGAATGAAAGCTGTAAACAACCTGTGGGGTCATCAGAACAGAAGGTCATAGTGTAGTTCTCGTTATTCTGATAATTGCCTGCAGCTCCACCGCTATCATAGATGGTTCCGGTGCAAGTATTGACAGTTCCTCCTTGAGAAATCAGGAAAGTCTGGGCTTCCATCTGTCCGAAGAAAAGGCATAATGCGCTAAGCAAGAAGATTCGTATAAGTCTGTTCATCCGTTCTATTTTCAAAGGGCTTGAAGGTATCACTCTTAACCGTGACTAAACTAATGAATTATCCGAGTAAGTCCCTATGCCACACAAGTTACCTTGCTTGTATTCCCAATAGCTACATTTGAGATGAAAATAAAGCCGCATGGAGACTTCCTTGAATACGATTGTAGAAGAACGCTTCAAATACCTCTTTGAGGAAGAGCTTTTATCTAAAATCGCTAGCTCAGGACAGTTCAAAACTGTGTCTGAAGGTGATTTGCTAATGACCATAGGTCAGAAAATAAGCCATATGCCTCTCATTCTGTCAGGCAGCCTTAAGGTGATGACTGAAGATGAAAAAGGAGATGATCTTCTCCTCTACTATCTCGAGTGGGGTGATACCTGTGCCATGACTTTTTCATGTTGCTCAAAGAAAACCGTCAGTTCCATAAATGTCATTGCCGAAGAGAAGAGTGAAATTCTCCTCATTCCTATAGAAAACATGGAATTATGGATGGCTAAATTCAGCTCTTGGCGAAATTTCGTTCTAGAATCCTATAACTCACGGTTCTCTGAGATGCTGAAGTCCATAGATTCATTAGCATTTGACAACATGGATCAACGCCTTAAGAAGTACCTCAGAGACAAAGCTTTGATAGCACGTGGAGCTGATCTTATTATCACTCACGCGGATATTGCGAACGACCTACATTCCTCCAGGGTGGTCATTTCTAGATTAATGAAAAAACTGGAGATTGAAGGCATTATAAAGCAGCGAAGGAACTTGGTAGAAGTTCTTGAATTCAAAGGATAAAAAAGATGATAGAATATTGGGAGCTTTTCATTTCTTCTTTCAGTCAATTTGCCTCCTATACCTGGGCTGAATTGACGTTTGCGGTAGACCCGTGGTACGTGAATTACTTCTGGTGGTTAGTTGTACTTTCTATCGCTGTATGGGGCTTGGAAGTGCTGTTTCCATGGAGAAAAAACCAAAACATCATCCGTAAGGATTTCTGGCTTGATGTCTTTTATATGTTCTTCAATTTCTATGTGTTTAAGATCATCATATTCTTTGCGTTCTCTAACGTCACTGAGAGGATGTTTACTGATCTCTTAGGCGGTGACTTAAGCCGTTTTACACTCTTGGACTTGAGCACTCTTCCCGGTTGGGCCCAACTGCTCATCTTCTTCGTTGCCACTGATTTCATTCAATGGTTCACCCACACCCTGTTGCATCGCTATGAGTTCCTATGGAAGTTCCATAAAGTGCATCATTCTGTAGAAGAGATGGGCTTTGCAGCGCACCTTCGATACCATTGGATGGAGAATGTCTTTTATACCCCAATGAAATATATCGCGGTGATGCTCTTAGGAGGGTTCACTCCTGAACAAGCCTATATTGTATTCTACGTGGCCATTGCCATAGGACATCTGAATCATGCGAATCTGAACTGGACTTACGGGCCATTGAGGTATGTATTCAACAATCCAGCAATGCACATATGGCATCATGCCTATTCCTTGCCTTCAGAACGCAGTAAAGGAGTGAATTTCGGCATCTCATTGAGCATTTGGGACTATATATTCAAGACTGCATACATTCCAACAGACGGACGTGATATCAAGCTAGGTTTCCAAGACCTAGAGCGTTTTCCATCTACCTTCATCGGGCAACTTTTCTACGGATTTCATAAAGGAGATAAGTGATCGAAAGCACTGAAATAATAGGCTATAGCGCAGCGCTGATTATCGGGATTGTTCTTGGTCTTATAGGAGGTGGTGGAAGCATACTTACCGTGCCCGTCTTGGTTTATCTACTTGCCATAGAACCTCTTATGGCCACAGCCTATTCCTTGTTCATTGTAGGAGCGGCTGCCCTAGTTGGCGCCATCAGGAACATGCAAAAAGGACTTGTGGACCTCCGCACTGGAGTCGTTTTCTCTATTCCTGCATTCATTGCCGTATACCTCACCAGGCGATTCATGATGCCTGCCATTCCTGAGCACATCGCTGAGCTAGGAGGAGTAGCTATAACACGTGACTTATTTATCATGGTGCTCTTCGGGGTTATCATGCTCTTCGCAGCTATTTCAATGATTCGAGAAAGAAAAGCATTGGTGGAAAAGGAAGAAGAACGCAAGTTCATGTATCCTATGATTCTGCTAGAAGGAGCTGTTGTGGGTGTTCTTACAGGAATTGTCGGAGCTGGAGGAGGCTTCTTGATTATCCCCGCATTGGTCGTGTTTTCGCGCTTGCCCATGAAATTAGCCGTAGGCACATCACTCATGATTATTGCGGTGAAGTCCTTGATTGGATTCTTGGGTGATGTTCAGAACATGGCCATTGATTGGACCTTCCTTTTGATCTTCACCGGAATAGCTGCGATAGGAATACTCCTTGGCATCTATGCCACCAACTTCATTGAGGGTAAGAAATTGAAAAAAGCCTTTGGATATTTCACCTTGGTCATGGCCATCTATATCCTTTGGAAAGAACTTTTTTAAAACGCTCAGGTGACGCACGTCACATAGGGGGAATAAAGAATACGGTAACTTTGTACAGTTAAACGAAAGACGATGGAGATTAAGCAGATTTACACAGGATGTTTGGCTCAAGGAGCTTATTATATCGAGAGTAACGGGGAGGCCGCTATCATAGACCCACTTAGGGAAGTACAGCCATACATAGACATGGCTACCACCAGAAACTCGAAGATTAAATACATCTTGGAAACGCATTTCCATGCTGACTTCGTGAGCGGCCATGTGACCCTTTCTGAGAAGACTGGGGCACCTATTATTTTTGGCCCCAATGCCGATCCATCGTTCAAAGCAACGATAGCTGAAGATGGTCAGATATTTCCCTTGGGAAATGTGAAAATCAAAGTGCTGCATACTCCTGGGCATACCATGGAAAGCACCACCTATCTCCTTCTTGATGAGCAAGGAAAAGAGCATGCGCTTTTTACAGGAGACACTCTGTTCTTAGGCGATGTAGGAAGACCAGATTTAGCGCAAAAAGCTGCGAGTATGACGCAAGAAGATCTTGCCGGAATCCTGTATGACAGTTTGAGAAAGAAATTAATGGTTCTTCCTGATGCTACCATCATCTATCCTGGACATGGTGCAGGAAGCGCGTGCGGAAAGAAAATGAGCAAGGATACTGTTGGGACGCTAGGCGACCAGAAGCTTCATAACTACGCCCTACGCGCTGATATGAGCAAAGCAGAATTCGTGAAAGAAGTCACAGATGGTTTGCTTCCTCCACCTGCATATTTCCCGCTGAATGTTCAGATGAATAAAGAAGGATATGAAAGCATAGACAAGGTGTTGGCCAAAGCTGAAAACGCCCTAGACCCAGCTGCTTTTGAAGCCGCTGCAAACGAGACCGATGCCTTAGTGCTTGATGTCCGTAATCAACAAGAATTCGCTCAAGGACATATTCCTAATTCTATTTTTATTGGAATTGACGGAGGATTTGCTCCATGGGTAGGTGCCTTGGTAAAGGATGTGAAACAACCCCTTCTTCTTGTCTGTGATGAATCACGCTTGGAAGAAGTCATCACCCGACTTTCCCGTGTGGGATTTGATAGCGTGATAGGATATCTGAAAGGCGGTTTTGAAGCCTGGGAGAAGGCAGGAAGAGAAAAAGATACGGTAGTTTCTATCAGCGCTCAAGAATTTGCTTCCCGCGTAAGCACCACTCCTGCTCCCATCATAGATGTGCGTGCTGAAGGCGAATTTGAAAGTGCTCATTTGAAACACGCGTTCAACTTACCTTTAGATTCATTGAACCAGCATCTATCTAGTTTTCCTAATACAGGAGATGTATATGTACACTGTGCAGGAGGGTATAGATCCATGATTGCAGCTTCTATATTGAAGGCGAGAGGAATCCATAATCTCATTGATGTTCAAGGAGGATTTGGAGCGATTAAGAATACATCACTTCCTTGCGAATCGACTGCCTGCGCATTAGGAAACTGAGTTTTTCTTACGGAGTACTTCTTAGTTCTCCACCTTCTTCTTAGGAACTAGGGGAAGTAGTATGATTCGAATCATTAAGAGGAAGGGAAACCCATGCATAAGCGTGTCCCCATAATCAGCCAGTTGCATACCAGTTCCACCGCCAGCAATCCATTTTAGTTTTCCCCAGATGTGAGGCTCAGGCATGAACGGAGCTAAGCCTATGGTAAGGCAAAGAACTCCTACGATCTTCCAGTCGTTGATGAATTTCATGCGTGTGAAGTGATGATGTGTTTGAGTTCTGAAACCTGTCTCACACCACTTTGCTTCCATAGAACCTTTCCTTCTTTAAACAGAATCAAGGTAGGAACACCACGCACACCATACGTCTGAGCGGCTTGAGGATTCTTGTCCACATCTACTTTCACGATGGTCACTTCATCCCCCATTTCCTTTTTAAGCTCATCAAGGATGGGCGTCATCATTTTACATGGGCCACACCAGGTAGCGAAGAAGTCAACAAGAACTGGTTTCTCTGAATTGATCAATGATTTAAAATCTGCCATAGTAGTATTTAGAATTAAAGTACAAGATACGGGTGAAATCAAGAAGTCAGGGTGACTTGCATCACATTGGCTTGAGATTTGAGACCTGCGCTGAGCGGTGATTATATTTCATTTTCATAGTCAGGGCACAGTAGAAGCGTTTGATGATTTGAGATTGTTGGAGAATTGGATTTCTGATTTCTAAAACCAATTTCCTCTGCGACCAACTGTTGCTTCGCGCAGCATCTGCGATTCGCAAAAAAAAACTCTGCGTCCTCAGCGGTTAAAGGGATTATGAAGAGAAATCGAGAGCATCAAATAAGGCAACCGACTCTAACCTTGAACACTTCGACTACTCACAGTGCACGCCAAATAATGATTGGACTTCGCGCTCAGTGCAAGCCTGGAATCTTGAACTTTGAATCTTGAACCTATGACCTTTTCACAAGCACCAACGTGCACATCACCCTATGCCCTTCTACGTTGACATATTTAAAGGCTTCTAGAAACTGAAGTCCCTGTTTTTTCAAGAGAAGATCAACCTGATTTTTGTCCAACAAATACCGAGTCTCTCCATCTGGCTGAATGAATCTCCCATCTCCTAGCGCCTCTACGTTATCTTCAATACCCATGATGCCGCAGGTACGTATGAAAAGCGTGCCTCCTTTTTTAGTCACACGAACAAGCTCTGAGAACATAGCCTCGAAATGCTCCTTTCCTGAAGCAAAATGAAGCACGGCATTACATATCACATGATCGAAAGAAGCATCCTTAAAAGGCAGGCTAGAAAGGTCGCAAGTAGCCCATTCAAACTCAGCCTCTGGATAGCGAGACTTGATCAACTCCTCCCGCTCCGACACAAGATCGCAGGCAGTAACATTAAATCCTTCTCTGAAAAACCAATTCAGATTCCTTCCTCCACCTGCGCCAGCATCCAAGATGGATTCCCCTTTCTGGTAGCGGCCTTTCATGACTTGATCTATCAAGTAGATATCCATTCCTTCTATGGACTTCAAAGGTTCAGGTGTGTGCATAAGGCAAAGAAAGGGAATTAGAGGGTTGTACTGTGATTCCCACATAGAGAGCCCTAAAAGCTCAAAAGTCTCCCATTCCTTCTCTATGTACCGTTACTCTGAAACTACGTTTCGACCAACGGCATGAGTGTAGGTTTTACTTGGGATACAGCACACATTTGAGGAAATAAGAGCGAAAAAGTGTCACACTCCCATGCATGCTGATTGTAATAAATCTTAGTTTAGTGACTGCATCTTATGTGGTTTTCATAGGTGGGAAGAGGAAAACGTGATTAAAAGATTAAAACGTTTTTTGATCTGATTTCCAAGTACTTATAAATTTGGCGCTGAGCTTACAAGGTGAGGTCATTTTAAAGATATAGGTATACTTATACCTATATACACTTGAGACACAATGCTGCTCGCATGAGTTGCAGTAGACGCAGAATTTTGATATGCTGCGTACCCCGAATATTGGAGAAGACGCGCTCTGGTATCAAATGGGAGTAAGCATTCAAGCTTGTACTTGATATACATGGCAATCATTCATCGATGGCTAGAATTCCCATCCGACTTTCAACTTTACATTCCTGCCCATCGCATCTGAAAAATAGCGCTGCCTATCCAAGTAATCACGATAGCGGGTATTAAAAAGATTGTCCACCTTAATGCCAACATTGAAAGCCGTTTTTCCAATGTGTTTCCTTGCACTTGCATCCAATGAAATCAATGAATAGGCGGAGGGTGGAGCGAGAAAATCTTGACCCATCAATGGGCTATCCTCTTCCCGATCAGGAAATGCCTCATTATCCGTCAGCAAATCAGCTCGCATAGCTGTATACGCGTATTGCATTCCCAGATGAATGTCATGAAAGCCTTTCCAACCTTCTACTTCATAATGAAGACGTACATCCCCATTATTCGCTGGTATACCTACTAAGGCCAGGCCGCTGTCCCGCTCTCTCCCTTTTAAGATCGAGTAGCTCGTACGCATGCGCAGGTGCTTACCCATTTCAATGGCGAACGTCAGATCAATGCCTTGTATAAGCGCATTGACTTGCTCGTACTTGAACAAAGGGAAAGCGCCTCGTATCGTTAATCTAAGCTCGTCTTGAGGCACCAGATAGATAAAGTCATCTATCCTATTCTGATAGGCTGAGACGGTGATGAAATACTTTTCTTTTATGTGATAGGATCCGGTAAGACGAGTCAAATACCCAACTTCATTGGCGAGCTGATCATCTCCCTCTTCGATCCCGCTCACCCCTTGATGCAGACCATTACTAAACAGTTCATTCACCTCAGGGCTACGTTGACGGTATCCTGCTTCCCCCTCGAAGATCAGCTCCTCGGTAAGAGTATGCCTCAGGGTGACTACGCCACTTGGATTAGTAAACCAAAGGGCTTTTCGCTCAATTACTCTGGGCAGGGATTGACTGATAGGCAAGGCATAGATGTTTTTCAGGTCTAGGCGCGCACCGCCTACTATTTGCCACTTTCCCAGCTTCTGATCTGCGATTAAGAATGCAGAGGCCAATTGATTTAAATAATCTGGCACCAGAGGCAAAATGCCTGTACTTGGGTCGTTGATATTGCGCGTGTTTCGGTACTGAAGGCCCATGCGCCATGAGAAAGCCGAGTCACTGCGAAGGTGGATGCTGGCTTCAACAAAATGATCTAATTGATTCAGATCCAATGCCGCTTGATCTTCACGATCTCCTCTTCGTACATCGAATTCCTTGCGTTCATTTAATTGGCCCGCATAGGTGAGATTAATAAGCCCAATATGTGACTGTATGCTGTTCTTGAATTTCACGAGATGATGGCTCACCGTTTGTCGCGGATTAGCAATGGAGTAGCTTCTAGACTCCTCCGTAAAGAATGGAATATCTCTGGAGAAGGCCTCGGTGAGGTCGCTCAAATTTCCAATATGCGATCCGCGTAGAATACCGATCTCCGTGTTGAACGTACTTATGAAAAGAGAACTGTTCCAATGCGGTCTGAGTTCCTTCTCCATTAAAAAAGAAGCATTCAATTGCTGATTTCCTGTGTTGGTCAAGAAGTAATCAGGAGTATGTGTGTCTCCGCTCTTCTTGCCTGTGAGCGTTAATCTCCAAGCTGCCCAGGTACCACTTTTCTCTATGCGGCCATTGACAGCATGGCCTGCCCCATTGCTCATAAAACTATAGTTGACTTTACCATGTACATGAGGGTCACTTGGAATCGAACTCATCTCTACACGTATCATTCCACCGAGGTTCGCACCATTCTGAGCCAACGTGTATGCGCCTTGTATCACGGTCAATCGATCAGCTGTGAAGGGATCAATCTCAGGTGCGTGGTCACTGCCCCATTGCTGACCAGACTGTGCGATGCCATTATTCAAAATAGTGAGTCTATTTCCTGACATACCATGATAAACAGGTTTTGCAAGAGCCGCACCGTTTTGAATAGCACTCAGTCCTGTGATGTCTGTCAGCATCTTAGTCAGGTCTTCATCTGATCTCGCATCAATCTGTGATTTTCCAAGGGCCTCTGTACCTAATTGAAATAGATCGCTTTGCGAGCCATGAATCTCTACTTCGCCTAATAGCTTCGCATTATGATGGAGTTTTACAACGAGTGTGGTATCGGACAGCAGCTTAATAAAACGCTCGACTGACTCACACCCTAGATGCTTGAATTCTAAATGCAGACCGCCAGCACAGAGACTGCTAATCTGAAATCTACCCGCTTCATCCGTAATAGCCCCGCGCCCTAGTGACCGCTCAAATACGGTCACATAGGGCATAGGGCCTCCAGTATGAAGATCGGTCACCACTCCAGTTATATTGAACCTACACTCTTGCGCATTGATATCTCCATAGGAGTTTGTGCACATGAATACTAGAGCCAAGAGTGGAAAAAATCTATTCAATAACAACATCAAAGCTGGCCTCAATATCAGTTTCTCCTCCAGCATTTGTGATATCACCTTGGGCCACGCCTGTGGCGGTCTTAACCGGCAAATGCCGCAATACAATGGTCAAAGAACCAGTGGATGGAGCACCTGTGTCAAGGATAGTACTCAGGCCAATCGGCATGCCGTCCAGATCACTATCATCATAAGCGACATTCACATCGACCCCTTGCGGAATAAAAAAGAACTGATGTTCTTCAGCTTCAGCTAAGATTTCTGAATTAATGCTGTCAGCTGGATTGACCGTCTCATTTAAGAGCACTAGCGAAGCAGTATATTGGGTATTGGCCATGAGGCTATCGCTCACTGAGACGAGCGGAGCTAGTGGGCCATCTCCATCCATATCTATAAAGGACATGACTATGTCCACTCCTCCTCCAGTTGGACTTAAGGTGAATTGCAGTGTGGTAATTATCTCCTGTTCATTCGGAATGACTGGATCTGTGAGTTTATCTTTCTTACAAGAAGAAAAAGCTAGGGTCATAACTACGACAAGCCCTAGCCTAAAAAGGCTTTTAGTATACATAAAAGAGTGCTTTTAAATTAAGTAATGAATGCTATCGGCTAGAATTTCCGATAGTCAGATTCCTCAGATAGAGGTGTCAGATTATCGCAGAAGGAGGTGGTCCACGAGATTCACTACTGTTTTTGAATGTTGATACAAAAGCTTCTTGACCTTCGTACAACATATCCTTGCTCTGAATACTGTAGAGGATACTCTCCATCGGCTCTTCCACCAGACCTTCATGGCGCAGAGGGGCAACAGAACACAACATGCACTCGACATACGTAGCAGAGATGTGACTATCATGAGCGCAATCAGCGTTCTCATCATGGTGCACTACTTTACGGTGGCAAGGATCTTTCTCTAGTTCTTCGCTGCATTGACTTTCATACTGATGTGTATGCTCAGCTGCACTATGAATATGAAATAGTGAATCTCCCAAATGATGCATTGTGGGAGCGAACAAAGCTGCGACCAGTATTACTAAGATCGATGCTTGGCAAAAGGATGATATGTAATTCTGATTAGCGATTGTCAGGCAAAAGTAGTAATCTCTTGTCGAGCTAGTAACACGTTTATCACTAGAGTTGCTCTAGATTCATATACCTACCTTCAAGATTGGGTATAAACACACCCTTGGTAAAAAACCTTAGTGCTTGAAGCAAACAGACTATCTACCGAATAGAAAAACGAATAATTATCGCAACGAATGAAATAATAGACGAACTTAGTGGGGTAAAAGGTGTCTAACAAGATGTCTAGTAAAGAGCCACATAAGGCCTCCCGCTCACCGCGCTATCGATTGGCTCCGCATAAGCTCTTTACCATACATTGGGTGTGTTATTCTTAACTAATCATCAAAGTATGATACCCCAAAATAATAACCTAATGGATGCAAATTCGAACCTAGCAGTGCTCATTGATGGAGATAATATTCCCTCAGCTCACGTAAAGGAAATGATGGAGGAAATTACCAAGTACGGCAATCCAACCATAAAACGAATTTATGGAGACTGGACCAAGCCCACCCTCACTAAATGGAAGAACCTCTTGCTTGAAAATGCCATTACGCCTATTCAGCAGTATGGATATACCACAGGGAAGAATGCAACTGATTCAGCCATGATTATTGATGCCATGGATATTCTGTACTCACAAAAAGTAGATGGTTTCTGTTTGGTTTCAAGTGATAGTGATTTCACCAGATTAGCTACTCGTTTGAGGGAGGCGGGTATGCTGGTGATTGGAATTGGTGAAAAGAAAACACCCAATCCCTTTATTGTTGCTTGTGACAAGTTCATCTATATTGAAATATTAAAAGGTCACACGAAGGAGATCGCATCAGAAAGCGAAAAAAATCCAGGCAAGAACGCTGTAGACAAAGTCAACGCTACTGTAATAAAACTCATTGCATCTACTATCTCAGACCTTTCTGATGAGGATGGCTGGGCTTTTTTAGGAGATGTTGGGAGTATGCTACAAAAGAAACAGCCGAATTTCGACCCTAGAAATTATGGGTTTCAGAAATTAACTCCTCTGGTCAAGTCCATAGGGAAATTTGAGATTGAGGAAAGAGAAGGTACGAAGAGCCGTTACAAGCTCATCTACGTGAAGAATAAAAAAAGAGGCTAGCATGGTCTTTGTCATTAGGTTAGCGCACAAATACCGCTCCCCGCTTCACGTGCCCCGCAAAAGCTTCTGCCATTCATTTGTTCCGATACAACTAACGCAAGATGTCAAATATTAAGCTCTATATAATCCTTTGTGTGGTCTTGGCTTACTCATCCAAGGCTCTTGCTCAAGTAGATACTGAAATTCTGTCGGAGCGTATTTATGAATTGTCAGTTATTCAGGTTTTCCCTGATTCCTTTCCGGTTGTCGAGGTCATTTTTCAGGCAAGAAATCAAGTTGGACAACCACTTTGGGGTGTTTCCAAAACCGACATTTCCGTTGAAGAAAATGAAAGGCCGTGTCGTATCCTAGAACTGGTAAACATGAGTGAACAAGATATAATCGATATAGCCCTTGTTTTTGACCACTCAGGTTCAATGGGATTTCCTCCACTCCCAGCCTCTATGACCAACGAAACTATGAGTAGAGTGCAGTACGACTCTATTATGTTGCTCCCAAAGGCAATTGATTACGCAAAAGTGGGAGTGTTAAGTTTCACGTCTAGCACTGACCTGTCTTCAGATTCAATTCTCATAGTAGGGTTTTCATCTGAAGTTGACGAAATAGTTGGTCCGACTCAGAACATTGAACTCCTAGAATCAAAAGTGCGCAGTATGCAAGCAGATAATGGCACTGCATTCTACGATGCTCTTATTGAGACAATTCATCACATGTCTTTGAAACCAGATCAGAAAAAGGCCATCGTGGCTCTGACAGACGGACAAGACAACGAATCAAAAAGTAGTTTCAACGATGTAATTACAAAAGCCGTTGAATATGGAATCCCAATATATGTGATAGGGCTTGGAAACGTCCTAGACTCAACCCTACAGCTCATAGCTGACGGCACAGATGGGTTTTTTTACAAGACTGATGACCCCAAGCTTTTAAAGCAGATCTATCTTAACATAAGCCGTCAACTTAAATCAGTCTACAGATTGAAATATCAGTCAGAACTGGAGGGCTTTATTAATGATGATCAAACGATACGTTTTGGATTTGTGAATG
>CALFHF010000119.1 GCA_937875855.1 uncultured Flavobacteriales bacterium | reverse complement strand
ATATTGTACTCTAAATATATTCCTAAAGCCCTGACGTATGAAGTAGATATAGCATACCGTTCATGCAGGCCGCCAGAGTCAACGGAAAAAATGTGACTGTGATTTTCACTATCCCGATACAACTTCAAAGAATGTGAGTTCAAGCCCATATTCTTGAACATTCTGGGATTGTCAACATCACCCTAGGTAATATCTTCAAGTTCAATAGCATGGGATGGCGTCTCTGGCTGATTATATTTACAGCTATCAACCATGACTTATGAAGTGTAACCCTATCGTCTTGTTGTCTCTCGTTCTCATGTTAATCATGGGTCTGGATGCGACTGCCCAGTATAAAAAGAGATATCGCAGATCAGGTACACAGTTTGATGTGCGCTATGGTATCAAGGTAGGCTATCAACTGAGCAATTTTGCCGGGGATGAGTTCTTAGTAGAATACAACAACGATAATATTCTTGTCTACCCAGCTGTCTCCTATAGCTCACTTACAGGCTATCATGCCGGAGCGTATCTTGACATTCGAGTAAACGAACTTTTCATTATTCAGCCTGAGGTTCAATATACCCGTATGGGATCTGAAATGCTGAGAAGGGCTGATCTTCTCAACGCTGAGAATAATTACATCGTAGATGAGAATTCAAATCCGAATAATATGGTGGACGTAGTGATTCAACGTAGGTTGAGTTATCTCCATATTCCAATCGCTGTTAAAATAGGTTTATCGCGCTTGATTCATCTCAATGTAGGCCCTCAGTTCGGGTTTAAAATTTCTGAAGGTGATGCCTATGGAGATGTGGACAATAATGTTATTGAACAATTGAATATCACAGACCCACTAGCTCCTTCGCCATATAAGAGCATTGATTATGGAGCCATAGCTGGTCTATCTTTTCAGAGTGAAAAAGGATTTGTCTTCAATGTTCGCTACAACAGGAATTTCAATAATATCCAAGTCAATGATGGGCTGACCATATTAGCCAAGGAACCTAAAAACTACAATACCGCTGTCCTCTTCAGTCTAGGATATACATTCAAGTATGAAGACCGACTCAGGGAGAATATCGGGCGCAGGCATTAAAGGCAAGAAGTGCGACCGCCATCTACAGGTAAGTTCACCCCATTCACATACCCAGCTTCATCGCTAGCTAGGAATCTAATACAGGCCGCAATCTCACTTGGATCGGCAAATCGTTTCGCAGGAACCTCAGCATACATGCGCTCCATCATCTGATCTGGTGGTACACCCGCAGCTGTGGACTTATTATCTATAATCTCTTCTAACCTTCCTGTTTTCGTGAATCCTGGCAACACATTATTTACGGTGATTCCATATGGTCCTAATTCTCCTGCCAATGTTTTAGACCAATTAGCCACAGCACCTCGTATCGTATTGGACACTCCTAGATTAGGAATAGGTTGTTTCACAGAGGTAGAAATAACATTAATGATCCTCCCGTAGCGCGCTTCTTTCATTCCTGGTACGAGTGTCTTCACCATGGCTTGGTTGGTCAATAGATGAACCGTGAACGCATCTGCAAAGTCACCTAGGTTAGAATCCATAATAGTCCCTGAAGGTGGTCCCCCGGCATTATTAATCAAGATATGTATGGGCTGTGAAGGATTTAATTTTTCTTTCAATTTAGTTGCTGCCCTATCAGGATGAGTGAAGTCAACTGAAATATACGAATGGGTTTGACCATGGTCAGCAGGTAATTGATCACATAAGGTCTTCAGCGAATCTTCATTGCGAGAAAGCAAAATGACTTCTGCACCGGCCTCTGCTAGCGCAAATGCCGTGGCTCTACCTATACCCTGACTTGCCCCGCATACCACGGCTCTTTTATTCTTGAAATCCATAATAACTTAGGTGTATCTGATTAACTCAATCGCAATGTTACTCATTTTGAATCTGCTTCAACATACTTTTCACTCTCGCAGTGATGTCACTTTCCCCATAAATAAATATAAAGTTTCGAGTATTGGATGTGCCATTTAACACTGCAATTATTCAAATCAATAAAATATCTAAGTCCTTAATTTTTAATTTTTAATTTTACAGTCCTTAAAACAATAATTTTTTAGATGGCAACAGTAAAACTCGACCCCGCATCTCTTGCAGAGATGAGGGCATTCTATCAGGGAGAACTACAAACCACACTTACTCGCTTGCAACACATTCAAAGTGTGCTTGAGCAACTAGGTGATTCTAGTGTCTCCATTGCAATTACATCCACTGGCTCTGGAGCTATACCACGTGCTAAAACCTCGCGCATAGCGAATGCAACAGCAGGAAGACCTAGAAAAAGAAAAAGCAAACCTGGTCCTAAGAGTAAGTGGGATAAGATGATCCTTAGCATTCTTAAAAGTGAAGATAAACCCTTCACCTATGATCAATTGACGGAAGCTCTCCTTAAACAATCAGGAAGGCCTGGTTCTGATCGTAAGAAGACGAAAGCCACTGTTCAAAACACCATTTTCAAACTGCGCGGTTCTAAGAAGTTAATGACCTTCTCTCAAGGAAGTAGAGAAAAATTTATTGGACTTTCTGAGTGGTTCAGTGATGGAAAAATTGGAACTACATATTCTGGAAAAGTTCCTTCAGCTAAAAAAGCCGCACCTAAGAAAAAAAGTACCGGAAAAAGAGGAAGACCTGCCGGAAGTAAAAATAAAGCCACTGCGAAAACAGCAGTACGCACTGCACCAGCTAAACGAAGAGGTAGGCCAAGAAAAGCAGCAGCGGTAAAAGCTCTTGAGACCAAGGCTCCATCTAATAAAACGGTGGTAATAAAGCCTGCTCCTAAAAAGAAAGTAGCTCCCAAGAAAAAGGCAGTTCTTAAAAAAGTAGTGCGTTCTAAGAAAAAAGCTGCTCCTAAAAAAGCAGCTAGTCCTAAGAAAACTGCTGCTCCTAAAAAGGCTGCTGCAAAGAAAGCTGCTCCTAAGAAGGCAGCAGCTGCAAAGAAGGCTGCTCCTAAAAAGGCTGCGGCAAAGAAGGCTGCTCCTAAGAAAGCTGCCGCTGCAAAGAAGGCTGCTCCTAAGAAGGCTGCCACTCCTAAGAAGGCTGCTGCTCCTAAGAAGGCTGCTGCTCCTAAGAAGGCTGCTGCTCCTAAAAAAGTGGTGGCCAAAAGAAAAGCCACTAATAAAGCAGCAATCAAGCGTAGCGTAGAAGCAGTGGCAAGTACATCTGATTCGAACGATACACTTGCAGCAATCCCAAAATCTCCCGCTACGAAAAAAGCAACAGCCAAGAAAAAAGCGCCTAGAAAAGTAGTAGCTAAAAAAGTTCCCGCTAAGAAGGTAAAAGCTAGAAAAACTCCAGAAAGAGGGTTGAGCCAAGCGAAAGCTGTCCAACTTCCAGGTGATAAAATGTCTGAATAAATAAAGGAGATCATTTCAAGAATAAAAAAGGCCCTGAATTCAGGGCCTTTTTTCATTTCCTAATGCGGAGCTTATTATACATCTGCCCCCATGATGCGTTGAACATATTTCCCTATGACATCGAACTCCAGGTTCACTTTAGCTCCTAACGTCAATGCGGAGAATCCTGTGTGCTTATAGGTATATGGAATAATAGCCACGCTAAATGCTCCCTTCTCGACATCGAAGCAGGTAAGACTGACTCCATTTACGGTAATACTTCCTTTCTCAACACAGAGAAATTTTCCCGCGTCATCTTGATACTCAAAGCGGAACATCCAACTTCCTCCCTGATCCTCAATATCAACTACCGCAGCCACTTGATCTACATGCCCTTGAACGATATGACCATCTAGTCTACCGCCCAGTTTCATGCTGCGCTCTACATTCACTCTTCGTCCTTTTTTCCAGTCAGATAAATTGCTTTTTTCCAAGGTTTCGCGAACTGCGGTCACCCAATATCCATCTTCTTCGATGCGAGTAACTGTCAAGCAAACTCCATCATGCGAGACGCTCTGATCTACCTTCAGCTCAGACTTGAGCGATGATTGCATTAAAAATTCCTTGTTATCCTTAGCCGGATGAATATCCATGACTACGGCCATCTGTTCTATAATCCCTGTGAACATATCCCCTCTCTGCTTCTACTTGTTATTGAATCCTCGGTTATCTAGTACTTGAATGTTTCCCGCTTCATTACGTGGTGTAATTCCCTGAAGACGTTTTTCATGGATGACTATTGTATAGAAATAAACCCCATCACTTACTTGTTCACCGCTATCCTTATTATCTCCTTTCCATTGTATAGCTGGGTCATGTGTCTCGAAAACAAGCTGTCCCCAGCGATTAAAAATCTGAAAATCAACACTGTCCACATATCTATACGGTTCGAAAGGCATAAAAATATCATTCAATCCATCTCCATTAGGTGAGATTACATTGGGCAATTCATACGTAGGGCAACTTTCCAAGCAAATGCTCTCGCTGAATGGACTTTCATTCTGCGTAACAGTTCCATCAGGTTGAATAAGCAAACTATCCAATGCGGTGATCACCATACATCCTACTGCATATTCTTGTGGAGGTATATATGAGAAGGTATTCGATTCAGCAATCTGCGTTAAGAAGACATATTCAGCTGTGTCATTCTCTGCGTAATAGATATTGTATGCCGTCACATCATCATTACACGGTTGACCATCGACAATCCAATTCAGCGTATAATCCTCTTCTATACAGGTTCCATCAAAACTCAAAAACGGTGCACATGGTGCTTCTAAATCAATAGGTCTAGTGCATGATTCTTGAGAATAATTTTCAATACTCATTACCAGTCCAGAGCTCGGGTCATACATTCCATAGCTTTTGATTACATAGCAATATTCAATTCCGTTAGTCAAACCAAGATGCTCGTATGGCGAAGCGCTTACATTGATCAGAAAAGTCTGAGCACCTGTTGTAGGATCCACTGTGAAAACATCATACGAATCATTGATCCAAGGAACTTCTTCATTCCACTCAATCAATACTCGGTTGTCGAGCGGTATTAAGGTCATATACACTGTGGTCGCGGCAGTGGATAAAGACACTGCAGATCCGTCATTGAGGAATTCTACTTTGTATGAAATTTGTTCGTCTATCGTGTTCAAGCCTGAATCTATGAAGAGTAAGTCTTCTTGAGGAACGTTCATCACTGCAGTGGCTATGGTGTTTCCTATCCCAACAAATGGCCCATTTTCTATACTCCTGCTTATCTGATAGCTATAAGGTCCTGTAAAGATGTTGAGGGTATCTAGATCCAAAGGAGCCGCCCAACGTATCGTGGTCTGTCCAATGCTTAGGTCTGTTATGTCGACTGTGGCTTGCGTGATAGCTGGTTTAACACGTTCAATGCGATCACATACCTCATCACTCACTATGCTCTGTGCACCATCAGGGAAACACGCGACTATTCGGTAACACACTTCAGACCCATAAGGAACGTTAGTATCAAGGTAGGTGAGAATAGTATTTCCTTCTATAGTTGAGACTAAATCATATCCCGCACTGGCTGGTAATCCTGTGATGCAAGGACCAGGCGTGAAAATTGAACTGCCGATTCTTCTATACACCTTATATCCGCTTGCATTATCGCATGAAGCCATGTCCCAAGAAAGGATGATGTCACCGCCTTGTTGCACATCAGTCAGGAGATTCTCTACGGCTTGTGCAATAACCCTGATTTGAAAGAAATCAATATCGCTCAAATCAGTACCTTGATTGGAAATATCTATGGCCTTGACAAACGCTGTATAGGGATTGACTTGAATCTGTGAGCAAGAAGGACTCCATAGGAATGTCCCCATCGCAGGATTAAATGAATTTGTCTGAGTGAAGGTCGAAGGAGTTAGAGTCAATTCAAAAGTCTCCCCGAACATCTCCAAATCCATGGAGTCATTATTCGGGTCAAAAGCTGTTATCGCTTGACTTCCTGTAGTGCCCACTATAATGCACATATCTTGCAAAGGCTGTATAGTGGGAGGCTGATTATTGCAGGCAAAAACTGTAATCTGCATGTCCCTCAACACTGAACCCACGAAATATCCATTACGGTATTCATTGATCCGTATAGCTATGTTGTATTCTCCTGCAAACATGGGACTATCCCAGGTAACAGTTCCTGTATTAGGATTTATAGAAATAACCCCATTCTGACCACCGCCCACGGCAGGAAAATCATCAGGAAAAACATAGCCTATGATGGTATTGCCCCCCGCCCCAGTGCACGGAATCAGTTCATAATAAAGGCTATCGCCATCAGGATCTACTGCTGCAGGATTATGCAACCATAACGCATTTATACAGGCATCATCTTTTGGAGGATTCAACAATTGTACTGAATTATTAAAATTTCCTGCACTTGTATTGGGCGAAATGACCAACACCGTAGTCACCGAAAAAATGACATCTATGGAATTAGGAATGTTATTTACCCCTCCATTTCTGTTGGGGTCCTCAGTATACAAAGCATAGGTTCCAGGCCCTGGAAACGTGTGTTGCTTCACATATCTGTTCTCCTTGGCCACGAAAGGAATGACCACTGTCCCGTTTCCAACACGTTGAATACTGTCAGCTGCTGACCCATCTCCCCAATCAATAGGCATGTATGGTCTATCTGCATTATTCGGGGAAGAAATGTCAGTACAGGTAAGGATGGTGATCTCGTAGGTAGTCCCTGAAACGTGGGTATAGGTAATCTGTCCTGCCCTATTATGAGTCGCCAAGCCCTGAACTGCAAGCAGCAGAAAGGCAGCGATTACCCACACTATAGTCTTGAACTCTTTAATCATGAATGAAGATGTGAATATACAGCTTAAACGAATGATTTTTCCTTTTATGAAGGCCTTTGGAAATAAAGAAAAGTCACAGCATCGGAATGCTGTTCAGTGGATGAATTCTTTTACCAAATCAAAGAATGTGTCTGGCGCTTCCGCATGCAACCAATGACCCACTGCTGGAATAGAGCGTATCTCTGATTTTTGAAATTGCATCTGTATACTCATGAAGTCTTCATCTAAGATATAAGCGCTTTTCCCTCCTCTGATAAACAGACTTGGCACCATCACTGTATCTTCTCCCACAGAATCAAGAATGTCTTCCATATGTGCATTTATCACCGGCAGATTCATTCTCCAGCCTAATTTTCCTTTTTCAACCCAATAAAGGTTTTTCAATAGAAAAAGTAGGACACCTCTGTTCTTAATCATCTTCGACATAGCTTCCTCAGCCTCTGTTCGACTGCTCACTTCCTCAAGATCTAACCCGTGTAAAGCTTCTAATATCTCATCATGGTGAGCCTCATACCGCTTTGGACCAATATCTGCTATGACCATACGCTCTATGCGATTTGGATCTATCATCGCCATCTTCATCATGGTCTTTCCGCCCATGGAATGACCTATGAATTGAGCTCGTTCTATCTTCAGCTCATCCATCAATACTATTAAATCCTTGGCCATTACCTCATAGTTCATTTCCTCCGAGTGGAAGGAATGACCATGATTTCGCTGATCTACTATGATGACCTTTTGATTTTCAGAAAAACGTCTTCCCAATGTGGACCAGTTATCCAGAGAACCAAAGAGTCCATGCACTATGATTAAGACCTTCTCCCCTTCTCCGTATGACTTATAATTCAATATCATCTTAACTTGTTCAAATACATCTGCACTGTATTCTCCATCCCATAGACCAACGCATCACAGATCAATGCGTGTCCAATAGAAACCTCATTCAAAAAAGGAATATGCTTAACGAATACCTGCAGATTATGTAAATCCAGATCATGCCCTGCATTGATTCCCATGCCCATATCACGGGCCATTGATGCCGCTTTAGCAAACTCACTCACATTCCCTCTTCCATTTATACTCTGAGTCTTCGCATAAGACTCCGTATATAGTTCAATACGATCTGGAAGTATAGCTTCCAGGGCTTCTATTTGCCTTAAATCTGTTTCCATGAAGATGGAGCTTCGGATTCCAGCATCACGGAGGCGATTGATTTTGTCTTTTAAGAGCTCTGATTTCTTCTTTGCATCCCAGCCAGCATTAGATGTCAATACTTCAGGTGGGTCAGGGACTAAAGTGACTTGATCAGGCTTCACTTCTATGACCATATTCATGAAATCATCAGAAGGATATCCTTCTATATTGAACTCAGTATGTACCACTTCTTTAAGTGCATATACATCCGCTCTTCGCACATGACGCTCATCAGGCCTTGGATGAATAGTGATGCCATGTGCCCCATAAGATTGGATATTCTTGGCCCATTGAACCAAGTCAGGATTATTCCCACCACGGGCATTTCTTATCGTGGCGAGCTTATTGATATTAACACTCAGTCTACACATAGGTTCTTTCAGGATTGTGACAAAGTTAAAGTCTTCATCCTATAACAAAGGACGATTTAATGCGTAGAATAAATAGATTTGCTCACTAAGATGTTAGCCAAAGATTACATATCGCATGAGATTCCTGTCCTTAAAATGGACGACACAGTGAAACAAGTCCTTCTATGGATGGAAGAGTATCGTGTTATGCATCTGCCTGTTTTTTCAAATGCTTCGTACATCGGGCTAATCTCTGAAGCTGATCTTCTTGGTCATGCTGATACAGATGCTCCTTTGAGTAAATTAGAATCGCGCTTCATGAAGGTGGCAGTGGGCGATGAGCGGTCAGTTTATGATGTTATAAAATTATTAGATGACTATAAATTGAGTATGATTCCTGTCCTTGACAAGGAAGGACATTTTCAAGGCACTATAAGCTATAAAGAGGTGATGAATGCCCTAGTTTCTATGTTTAATCTGAATGTGGAAGGAGCTGTTTTCATCTTAGAAATGAACTATGCTGATTATTCGCTCTCAGAAATCTCACGGCATATAGAATCTAATGATGCTCGTGTCTTGAGCAGTCACGTTTCTTTCAATGAAGTAAACAATAATGTGGACGTTACGATAAAAGTAAACATCGAGTCTATTTCTAGTATCCTACAG
>CALFHF010000118.1 GCA_937875855.1 uncultured Flavobacteriales bacterium | reverse complement strand
GTTCTGGGATTAGCTTCGCTGAGCTCCCTTTGGTCGGTTCTGGGGTTCTGAGATTATTGACCCTGAACTATTGCCCAACAACTATTGCCTATTGCCTAGTTCCTCTTAACTATTGCCCAACAACTATTGCCCATTGCCTAGGTCCTCTTAACTATTGCCCAACAACTATTGCCTATTGCCTTCTGCACAGAAATCGAATCCTGACCACTTTTTTGATCATATGAGGTCATAGCTCTTTCCTTACCTTCAGCACATGATAAAAAATGTGCTGCTCTGCGTACTTATTTGTACTGCGTTTTCCTGTTCTAAGCAAGTCCTCGAAATTCATACTGAATATCCTGCCGAGTGGATGTACAATCAACGTGCATACCCTGATAATATCATCAATCAGAAGGCCATCAATGATGCCTGGAAAATCTTTAACAATCAACGCTTTCAGCGTAATTCTAACATAGGAAATTGGGTGCAGAAAGGTCCGCTTAACATAGGTGGACGCATCACTGACCTCGCCTTCTCCCCTACCAATGATCAACATATCTATGTCGCTGCCTCTACTGGTGGAATCTTTAGGTCTTATGATTTTGGGATTAATTGGGATCCCATTTTTGATGGCTGGGGAAGACCTTCTATAGGAGCATTAGCCATCGCTCCTTCTGATGCGAATCGCGTGTATGCGGGAACAGGAGAGGCCAACGGAGGCTTTGATTCAGGTTCTTATTTTGGAGATGGAGTATATCGTTCTGATGACGCTGGAGATACTTGGGAGAATATTGGACTACCGCTTTCCAATCATATTGCGCGTATTGTCGTAGATCCAGTTGACCCTGATCGCGTCTTCGCAGCGAGCACAGGAATCCTCTATGGTACCAATCAAGAACGTGGCCTATATCGCACCGTAAATGGAGGAGAGGATTGGGAACAAGTTCTTTATGTTTCTGACAGCACAGCTTGTATTGATGTAGTGATGAACCTGCAGAACAGTGATATTTTATTTGCCGCTATGTGGGAGCGCAGAAGGATGCCTTGGATACGTGATTATGGCGGAGTGACTTCAGGCGTTCATCGCAGCTTGGATGGTGGTGATACCTGGGAATTGATGGGCAACGGATTGCCTGTCAGTGATACAGAAACAGGCCGAATTGGACTTGCTATGTCGCCTACAGATCCTGAAGTTATCTATGCAAGTTATACTACGAATTCCATCACCAATGAATTCGCAGCACTGTATCAAAGCACCGACAATGGAGATTCTTGGCAAGAAATTTCTCAAGGTCAATTGGACGGAATCAACAGCACCTTTGGATGGTATTTTGGAAACCTACGTGTGTCTCCTGAAGATCCAGGATTGGTTTGGGTATTAGGTCAAGGACTTGCGCTTTATGATGCTAATGAAACCTTCTCAAATCCTATTGGCGGAATGCATGTAGATCATCATGCTATGGCCTTCTCTCCTTCTGATCCTTACCTCATCTTAGCTGGAAATGATGGAGGACTTTATTACTCCACAAATGGAGGTGATAACTGGACACATTTTGAGAATATTCCACTTACCCAATGCTATCAAATAGAAGTCGATTATAATTTCCCAGAGCGACTCTATACAGGTACTCAGGATAACAATACGCTAAGGACCATCAGCGGAGATCCTGCTTCATATAACAGCATTCTTGGAGGAGACGGATTCCATGTCAATGTGGATCCTATAGATAATAGTTATGTCTACGCTGAGTACCAATGGGGAAATCTATTTAGATCCACCACGGGAGGAGATAACATGCAAGATGCCATGTCGGGAATAGATCAAAGCGATCGCACGAATTGGAACACGCCCGTTATACTTTCTCCAGCCGATCCCGCTGTGCTTTATTATGGAGCCAATAGGTTGTATCGCTCCACGGATAGAGCACAATCTTGGAGCGCCATAAGCCCTGACCTTACAGGTGGACTGCATCCCTCAGGTTCACTTTCCTATGGAACCATAAGTTGCATTGGCGCCTCGTATGAGAATCAAGATATCGTGTATGTAGGTACTGATGACGGGCATGTTCAACGTACTTTGAACGCTGGAGATTCTTGGGAAGAAGTAGATGCAGATCTTCCTAATCGATTCGTTTCTGACATCACCGTGCATCCTTCAGACCCTCTTACGGTCTATGCCAGCTTTAGCGGATATTCGCTACTAGATTACACTCCGCACCTTTTTAAAACAACAGATGGCGGGCTCTCTTGGACTGATGTCTCAGGAGACCTTCCTGATATTCCAATCAACGATGTGCTCATTGACGCAGTGAATGAACGACTCTACATCGCAACGGATATGAGCGTATGGTTCAGTGTGAACGATGGAGAGACCTGGAACATTTTGGGAACTGATTTACCGGGTGTCATCGTGAATGACCTTAAGCTTCATATTCCTACTAACACGCTTGTTGCCGGAACCTATGGCCGCTCTATGTACAGCTATGATTTGTCCCAATTAGACAATGTAGGACTGGAAGAAAGCGCACATAATTTAGAGTTCACACTCTTTCCGAATCCAGCTGATGAGCAGATTCAAGTGCAACTAGCTCAGCATTTTAATGGATTGATTTCCTATAGCATAATTGATGCGAAAGGAAGTACCGTCTTAACTGGAACTTTGACTGAAGTTTCAGCAACACACTCGCTGATTCTTGCGCCATTGGCCTCAGGGAAATATCTCCTTGAAGTTCGTTCTGACCGTTATGTGGGAAGGAAGGGGTTTGTTGTGGGGAGGTGAGGTCTTCGACAAGCTCAGAATGGACAATGGACAATGGATTTTAAATAAACTTGAAAATTCGTGTGGGGCACTCCCTTTAGGGGATGCGTTGAGCGCAGCGAAGCGAAGTCGAAAAGCTGGGGAACGCGAGGCATATGAGTACGGCTAACCAATAAATGTATCGAGAACAACTATCTTCGTCTTCTATGAAAAAAACACTTCTTCTCCTCTTCTTGGCTTCTTCTTGCATAGCTTTTTCCCAAGCTCCCGTGGATGGATTCTATAAAGGCAAAGGACACCTGGACCTTGGCTTGAGTGCTGGCTATGAAATGTCTAGCAAGTACTTCGCGGGGACCGATAAAATAGCTCTTGGACGTGACATCATCAGCGCTAGTATCTTCGCGGGATATGGAATTACAGATAGACTAGACGTATATGCTTCTGTTCCCTATGTGCAGATCAATAAAGTACAAGGTCTTCAGGACGGCTCGCTCTATTTAAAATTCAGGGCCTTTGAAAAGGACTTGGAACATGCACGCATTAGCATTTCACTCGCTGCTGGTGGATTGACAAATTTGACTGACTACGAAACCGAAGGTGGCTCTGCCATTGGCCAACAAGCAAAGACCTTAGACCTGCGTCCTATCCTGCATTATCAATGTCACTCTGGGCTTTTCTTTACTGCGCAGGGAGCGTATCTCCTGAAAAGCGACCCGACTCCTTCTGCCATCAACGCAGCCTTGAAAGTAGGATACGCTGCTCCCTCCTATTATCTAGACGTATGGTATGCACATCAGACTTCAGATGGAGGACTTAACTACCGTGGTGACGATCTTATAAACTCCTTCAAGCAATTAGGCGTAGATTATCACAAGGCTGGATTAACCTTTTACAAGCCCTTCTCTAATAAATTAGGTGGGTTTGCTAATGCCTCTTATGTCCTGAGTGGTAGAAATATAAGCCAAGGAACAGGATTCGGTATAGGGCTGGTTTGGAAGGCGCTTTAATCAACTCTTAATGCGTTTATTGTATCGTCCTAAAATAGATTGAACGTTATTTCAGGAGGACACACCTGCTTCTACTTTCCTTTCCTATTCTCGCCTTGCAAAGAGAACTCAGTCTTACCAGATATCGGGTGGAATTTCTACCCTGAGGAATCAATTTTGTCCTATGTAAACAGCAGCCCGTCCTTTCACCCAGGCTAGCTTGAATTTCTCAGCCAAAGCAAGGATGCTGGCCGCTTTTCTGCTGCTCTTTTTTAGCGCCTGTATAAAAGAATACTGAGATCCTGTTCTCCGCGCACGTATGCCGAGGTACAGGCCGACTTCGCGTTGATCAGCATCAACGAGGGCATACACGATACCTTGTTAAAATTTGCAAATGATCAGTATTGGGATTTCAGAGTGATCGCTCCGTCTCTAGAGGCTGATTCCCTCTATCCCTTGGTGAT
The DNA here is from genome assembly GCA_937875855.1 of uncultured Flavobacteriales bacterium. Lineage (GTDB taxonomy): Bacteria > Bacteroidota > Bacteroidia > Flavobacteriales_D > JABDKJ01 > JABDLZ01. The sequence goes on along the minus strand of CALFHF010000118.1, from coordinate 3,387 downwards.
AGACCTGCATGGCGCGAGTGGAGGCTCTGGAATTTTATCACTCATGGAGAACATGAGTGGGTTGAACATTTACCCATCTCTACCATCTTGGATGTATATCAAAAAACAAGAAATGTCTTGGCTAATGAATTTAAGAGCCATGAACGTTTACACACGCTTGGTGAAGAAAGATGGACTCATTATAAGCACCTAGCACAAATGAACTTCAAGGATATCCACGGAAACTGAGGAAAGTGAATATTGCTGGCGATACTACCTGCGTTTAGCTTTAGACTTATAGGCCCTTGTGAGGATATGCCTCCTATGCTGATACGTTCAAATAGTTGAGCATGAATGGCATCTTAAGAGAGAATTGTCTATGACAAGAATATGAGCATGTGCCTGACTCTCGATTGTTATCTCATTATAACCAATGTTGTTCTAGTTACAAAGCAGCCATCTTACTCTTTAATTCCTTCATTTTCAAGGGCTGGATGTGCCATTTTCACTGATGTGATGAACATCATTATTGGATTCCAATAAAAGCTATCTTGGGAGGCGTATTAAAACAATTATTCTTCAGTTTTCCCTTTCCTAATTGCATCTCATGAAAGCATTGTTCAAACCTGAAAAGATCGACTTGACCAAACTTCAGGACATCAACGAAGCATCCATTCAGAAAATTATCGCAGATGACCCCTCTATACTAGGGCTTGGAGACCTGATTTTGAAAGATAGAGAGCGGATCCAACCACGAGCAGGTAGATTGGATCTGCTGTTGCAGGATCCTGAGACCAACCGAAGGTATGAAGTAGAGATTCAATTAGGTAAGACGGATGAGACCCACATCATCAGAATACTTGAATACTGGGATATCGAACGAAAAAGATATCCGCAATACGACCATTGTGCAGTGATTGTTGCTGAAGATATCACAAGTAGGTTTCTGAATGTAATAAGCCTTTTCAATGGTTTTATCCCACTCATCGCGATTCAGATGAATGCCTATTCATTTGATGGTCAAATAGGAATAGTGTTTACGAAGGTTCTAGATGAAATGCCACTTGGTCTGGTAGATGAGGATGAAGAAATCAAAGAATTGACAGATAGGTCATTCTGGGTGAAAAGGTCAACTGATAGCTCGGTGAAAATGGTGGATGAGATATTGGAGATCATCAATTCATTCACTCCAGGTTATTCCTTGAAGTACAATAAGTTCTACATAGGGTTAGCGAAGAATGGTAAAGCCAACAATTTTGTCTTTTTCAAACCAAGGAAAAAGTATGTAAGGATGTTGATCCATTATCCGAGGTCAGAGGAAATGGATAATCTCATCAATGAAAATGACTTGGACGATTTGGGTTATGAGAGCCGCGGTGGTCGCTATCGAATCCAGCTCAAACAGGGTGACACCAAGAAATATAATGAAGTCCTACTGACGCTGTTCAAAATGGCCGATAAATATAGGAATGAGTAAATGTTCATCACAACGTAAATACCTTACGTTCTACCCTCCCATCTTTGCATTAGAATCACCTTGAGAGTCTTTACACGTCCTCAGGGCTTAAACCTCTATCATGAATACCATTATAGCTTCACCTTTCCTCATCGCCCTTCTATGCAGCGCCCTCACATTGCTCATCACCCTCCTTCTTGCAAGGAACTATTGGCTTGCCAAGCAACGTAGTCTCGAAAGCGAGAAAGCGATAGCACAGCATCAGCGGGAGGAGCTTAAGCTCCAAGCGCTCACATCAGAGTCTGAGTTGAAGCGCACGCGTGAAGAATGGACCTCTACCCAGATTAAACTCACCCAAGTCGAAACAGAAAAAACGAATCTGGAAACCCGCTTGAATGATCAGAAAAAAGAACTGACCGACTTGCATACCCAGCTTTACAATAAGTTCGAAGTGATGGCCAATCAGATTCTGGACAGCAAATCTGACAAATTCACTAAGATGAATGAAGAGAAGATAAAGGCCCTCATCGAGCCGCTTGGAAAGGATATAGAAGCTTTTAAGAAGAGCGTGCAGGATGAATCCAAAGAGCGCTTCTCCTTGGCCAATGAAGTACAGAAACTGGTGCTGAAGAATGACGAGATGAGCGAAGTGGCCATCAACCTCACCAAGGCGCTCAAGGGGGAATCAAAGACGCAAGGAAACTGGGGGGAGATGATCCTGGAGAGCCTCTTGGAAAAGTCAGGACTGCGCAAAGGGGAGCAATACTTTATGGAGCATCAACTCCAAGACCAGGATGGGCAAGCGCTTCGCTCATCATCTGAGGGCAAGAAGATGCGCCCTGATGCCGTCATTCGTTATCCTGATGACCGCACGGTCATCGTGGATTCCAAAGTTTCCTTGACGGCCTTTAGTCGTTCTCTAGAAACTGAGAACGATGAAAGCTATCAAGCAGCTATCAAGCAGCATGTCTCTTCCTTGAAGGCGCACATCGATGCGTTGAGTGCAAAGGGCTATGACGATTATAACACGTCTCTGGACTTCGTGCTCATGTTTCTTCCAAGCGAACCCGCCTACATAGCGGCCATGCAAGCGGATCCAGAACTCTGGAACTATGCCTATGAGAAACGTATCCTCCTCCAAAGCCCTACTAACCTCATCACCTCGCTCAAGCTCATCGCAGAATTATGGAAGCGGGAGGCCCATAACCAGAACGCCCAGGCTATTGCCGATCGGGGTGCGAAACTGTACGATAAGTTCGTAGGCTTCGTGGAGAATCTACAGGACATGGGTGTTCACTTGGACAAGGCAAAAGAGAAGTATGATGAGGGCTTCAAGCAATTGAGCACCGGCCGAGGCAATCTATTGAATCAAGCCGGGCATCTTAAGGCCATGGTCGGAAAGACGAAGAAAGAACTGCCCACGGCTTTGAATACTGAGCATATTGAAATGGAGGACGAACTCTCCTAAAGGCCAAGAATCACCAGAAATCTATACTAACCCATGCTCTCAAAATCCAAATACATAAAAGGCTTACAGTGCACAAAGCGGCTATGGCTGGACAAGCACCGCAGAGATCTTATGCCACCCATAGCCCCTGCCACCCAAGCACGATTCGACAGTGGTCATGAAGTCGGTGATCTGGCACAACTACGCTATCCTGGAGGCTTGGATGCCAGTCCTGAAGACTACAGAAAACTTCATGAATCCATTGCAAAGACAAAAGCTTGGATAGATGCTGGAGTACCTGTGATCTATGAAGCCACCTTCGAGGCAGATGGTGTGTTGATTATGATGGATGTCCTGATTCGTGAAGGAGAGCAGTGGAAGGCAATAGAAGTAAAAAGCAGCACGGGGGTTAAGGAGTATCACATCAATGATCTTGCTATACAATTTTACGTGATGAAAGGAGCAGGAATTCAGATAAGCGATATAGGAATTCTTCATCTGGACA
>CALFHF010000117.1 GCA_937875855.1 uncultured Flavobacteriales bacterium | reverse complement strand
CATTCTGAGGTAGGGTATGGTCACTTGTACGTTGTATATAATGCACCTAAGTAGTATTCCTAATGAAACCCTCAGAAGAATTATTTGACTTGATTAAGTCTTTGACCAAGTCGGAAAAACGTTTTTTCAAGTTGTCCTCTAGCTTGCAGTCGGGCAGTAAGAATTACCTAAAGATCTTTACTGCTATTGATAAACAATCAGCGTATGATGAAGATGCCTTGAAGTTGGAATTCAAGAAGGAGACATTCATTAAGCACTTCCCTTCTGAAAAAAATCATCTATACAAACTCATTCTTAAAAGCCTAAGGGCTTATCATAGTGATAACTCTGTAAGCTCTATCCTCAAACAGGAGATTAAGAACATCGAGATTCTATACATGAAATCGCTCTATAAGGAGTGTAATAAATTCCTTGAGCGCGCTAAAAAATTGGCGATAACCCATGAGAAATTCTATTATCTCTATGAGTTGTTAAGCTGGGAGAAAACGTTGCTTGAAGAGGCTTATGAGGAAGGTGAGTTCACGGCTGACTTAGACCAACTTATCAGCGATGAGAAGAATGTCATAGAGAAGCTGAGAAATCTAGCTGGTTATCATGTTCTTTATTCTAAAATCAACTACCTATTCAGAAGTGGAGGATATAGTAGAAATGATCGTGACAGAAAGATTGTAGAAGAGATTTCTAATCATCCCTTGATCAAGGAGAAGAACACCGCATTGTCCAGCAGAGCGGCTACTATCTGTTATTACATACAGGGATTTTGCGCCATGGCGAATAGAGATTGGGCCAGGAGTAAAGAGAAATTCCAGAAGGTCATTGACATATTCGATAAGAATGTTTTAATCAAGAATGACATTCCGAAGCGCTATATCAGTGGTATGTCAAATCTGGTGAAGTGTGAAACAGAACTTGGGAATTTCAAGGCTGCCCAAGACATGATGAAGAAAATAGACGCCTTGAATTCGTCCAAAGGGTTCAGGACCCTAGATGTTCAGCTAATGATCTTCAAAGAATCTAAATTGGCCAAGCTGAAATTACTACAACGCCAAGGAAAATTCAAAGCCGCTTCTGAGCTCATAGACCCCATCATTGAAGAGATAGAGATCTATAGGGGAAAGATGAACAAGGAACAGGAAATCAAGTTCTACTACAGCTTTGCATATATTTTCTTTGGAATAGGTGAGTATAATAAAGCGCTCTTCTGGATAAACAAGGTACTGAACGACAATGAGAATAATCTCAGACAAGATCTTTATGGGTATGCCCGTGTTTTCAACCTTGTGATCCATTTTGAATTGGGTAACAGGGAATTGCTAGAGTACATCATCAAATCAACCTATAGATATCTCAACAAGCGAAATAGAGCATATGAAATCGAAGATCTCATGATTAGTAATTTCAAGAAACTAGCAAAGACCTATGATCTCGAACAGGAAGTTGTTTTGATAAAAAAACTGCAACCTGAGCTAAATGCACTTCTCCAGAATGATAGAGATAATGTCATTCTAGAATATTTCGATTTCCAATCATGGATTATCGCGAAGCTTGAAAGCAGACCCCTTGGCGAAGTGATTGCCGAAAGGAATTAAAAAGTAGATAGACATGAAAAAGCCGACCTTGAATCAAGGTCGGCTTTTAAGTTTTATAAGAAATAGTTTTAGACCTTCGTCACGATGAACTCGGTCCTTCGGTTCTGCTCATGTTCTTCTTCAGTGCAATCTGCATCGTCTTTACATTTGTTCAAAATCCTGCTTTCACCGTAGCCCCGTGTTCCTATTCTATTCGGGTCCACGCCATTGATGAGCATATAGGCTTTGGCGCTCTTTGCTCTTCTATCGGAAAGGGCGTTATTATACTCTTCAGTTCCTCTGGCATCTGTATGCGAATGAAGCTCGATAACAATGGTAGGGTTGTCGAATAAAATCTGAATTAATTTATCCAATTCTAGTGCTGCATCAGCACGTATCTCATCACTGTTAAAGTCATAATAGATGTTATCTACTTCATAGATTCCTTTATCATCTAAACTGAAGTTACTGCTAGGATCAGTGATGATAAGCTCTTTCATTTCGAAAACTAACTCTAGGTCTTCATCCTCATACTGGTGCACCGTAGATCGTTCATAGGTTTTAGAGAAAAAACCTTCTTTCTTCCCTTCAATCTTATAGAGCTTATCAGGTTGTAATTCCAAATCGAATTTTCCATCCGCATCTGTTTCCAGATTTCTGATGATCTCTCCTGTCTCCATATCCATCAAGACAATCTCTACACCAGCCAGTGCGATAAGATCAGAGGTCATCGCTGTACCATAGATATATACTTTTCCAGATGGTTTTTTCTTGAACTTATATACCTTATCTATCCCTTCTCTATTTGAAGAAAAATAACCTGTACTGTCAGCAATATTATAAGCGAAATCGTCATTCGTAGAATTAATGGGATAATTCAAATTTATTGGTTTTCTCCAAACTCCATCTTCACGCTCACTCTTGAAGATATCGAGAGACCCAAGGGAAGGATGCCCATCAGAAGAGAAGAACAACTCTCCAGAAGGACCTATAGCCGGGAATACATCATTGGCAGCAGTATTAATCACTGTACCAAGGTTCTGAGGCTCGGTCCATTCCATGCCATTGAATGTGCTCATGTATAGATCGAGCAACCCATGTCCACCATCCATATCAGAACTGAAGTACAATGTGTCTCCATTCCTACTCAATGCGGGATGCATACAACTGAAGTCTTCTGAATTGAACGAAAGCTCATTAGAAGTAGTCCAAACATCATTCACCTTCTGCGTAGAATACAAAAACAGATTATTATAATTCTGCTCGTTCTTCATACGCTTCTTCCCATTATTCGATGAGTTACTTCTGGTGAATACAGCATAATCTTGGGAAGTATTGAAGGCAATAGGACCATCATTATACTTCCCATTAAACACTCCTGCTAGCGCCTGTTGGGTTGAAAAACCATCCCCTGAAGACGTAGCATAATAAATGTCGTTATAGGAATTACCTGTCCATGGATTTTCACCATTATTCACGGGACGCTCAGCTGTATAGACCACTCCATCACCATAAGCCACTGGAGAGAACATGGAGAAATTCCCCATGAGCGGCAGTGCTTCAATCTTATACAAGGTGGTATCATCCCTAAAGAGCTCGATAAACTGACAACTCTCTAGCATTGCCGCTGCGACTTTATCTCCAGGTCTTTCTGCAATATACTCTCTGAATATAGCTTCAGCCTGGGTATGCTTATCTCTACTCATGAGAAGAGTGGCATAGTTGTACTTATCATCCAAGGTAACCTGCGGATAATTCATAGCCAGTTCGAAGGCTTTCTCAGCACCTTCATAATCCTTCATCTTCTGAAGTGTGAGTGCAAGCATACGCAAGACCTCATAGCTCTCCGGTTTCTTCTGGATCCCTTTGTTGAATTTCCCTTTTGCTTTAGCATACATCAAGTTATTGTAGTCTTCCTTACCTGAATTCAGGTAATACGTATAACTGCAACTACTCAGCAGGATGCAAGCTGCTAAAAGGGCAATATGTGTTTTCAGTGTTTTTCCCATCTTCATTAAGATTAGAAGTACCTAGGTGATTTCATCTTGATTACTTCTTTCCCGAAGTTGTATCCAATCATTACTTCGTGGCTTCCGCTGCTGTAATTCGATATATCAGTCAGTGTTAGATCGTAGGCATAGCCAACTCTAATTTGCGGTGTAATATTCACTTCTACGATTCCAATGATGGCGTCATTGGTTCTGTAGGAAGCACCAACCCATACGCGCTTATAAATCAAGAAATTAGCATTGATATCCACTTCAAGAGGCGCAGCAGCCTGGTATTTCACGAGTATACTTGGTTTCAAAATCAGATTCTCACTCAAGGAGAATACATAACCCGTGTTGAAGAACCAGTGATTTTCGAAATATGTTTTATCCGTTCCATTAAAGATGCTGTCACCTTTTAAGGATAGGGCATCATCACCCGCATACAATGTTGGAATAGAAAGCCCTGCAAAGAATTTCTCAGAATAGAAATATACTCCTGCTCCAATTTTAGGTACAAATTTGTGGTCAATTCGTTGATTGAAGACCGGGTCATCTTCATCGAAAACGAAGGTCTCATCTAAGCGGGCTGTATAGTTCGTGAACCCTGCACGGATACCAAAAGACAACCTGTTCTTTCTCTCGCTGTCTAAATTCAAATGGTAGGATCCGTTCGCTGAGAATTCAAACTGCTCTGTATCCCCTATTTTATCATGGATTACTATGGCTCCGAGTCCTAATTTCTCATCCATCAATGGGCCATCTATTGCTAACATCTGTGAGGTAGGTGCTCCTTGGAGATTAACCCATTGAGAACGATGCAATGCAGTCGCTTCCCAGTACTTGTGTGTACCAGAGTATGCCGGGTTGATGAACAGTCCATTGAACATGTACTGACTCACCATAATCTCCTGTTGCGCAGATAACAGTCCCACTCCGAAGACCAACCCTATGCTAATGACAATTTTTCTCATCTCTACGTTCATATTAGGATTATCTTCTTATTTCAAGATAACCAGATAGTTCTCTTTCTCCTCCATTGACTTGGAGCAACACAAAGTAGGTTCCGTCAGGAAGCAAGTTTCCATTCTTCCCTTCACCTTTCCATAAATTACTATTTCTGTAATTACTCTGCTCGAACACTTGATTTCCCCAACGGTTGAATACCTGTACATTATTATTAGAAAATCCTTCTAGTCCTTGGATATAGAGGCCATCATTCTGACCATCGCCATTTGGTGACATACCATTAGGAAGCGCAAGGACAAATGGCTCAGAAAGCGTGATGCACTGATCCCAAATACATCCAAGGCTGTCCGTAACGATCAAGCAATATTCTCCTGCTAAGAGGCCTGAGATGTCTTGAGAGAAGGAATTGAAATCTCCTTCACCTGTCCATACGAAAGTGTATGAAGGTGTTCCTCCCGTTACTTCAGCATCTACAGAACCATTGGTTCCCATGAACTCGCTTACATTAAAATCAGGATATGCAAGTATTGGACTGAATAGGGTTACTAGCAAGGTGTCAGGTTCAGTAATCTCAAATTCTTGTTCAGACTCACATCCATTTACATCTATAATCATCACTATGTATGTGCCTGGAGACAAGTTATCTTGACTTGGTTGAGTTGGAAGGTCACTATCCCATGATATCATAAATGGAGCTGATCCACCTGTTATGTCTAG
>CALFHF010000116.1 GCA_937875855.1 uncultured Flavobacteriales bacterium | reverse complement strand
TATCCGGCTGGAATGAAAAATGCTGAAGATGTAGAATTCATTCACTCTTACTTTGGCCAAGAGAATATCATAGAAGTTACAAGAGATGAGTTCTATCACATGTTTCCAAACATTTTCTCTATCAATCGTACAACGGTAATTTCAAATGCTTCATTTACCCGACTGAATGACATCTTGGAACAAAATGGATTTACTGTGGAAAAGGTTCCCTATGATGAAATTTCTAAAATGGGAGGATTATTTCGCTGCACAACCTTACCCCTAATAAGAAGATGAGCACCCGCGCCTATACTGACCGACTAGTGATGATAGAACCTGCAGCCTTCAGGTTCAATGAGCAGACTGCCGTCAATAACTATTATCAGCAAGTTCTTGATGGTATGGATGCTTCCCAAGCTCAATCCAAAGCCCTTCAGGAATTCAATGACTTTGTAATAAAGCTGCGTGAGGTAGGGGTTCATGTCACCGTGATTAAAGACACACTTGATTCTGATACTCCTGATAGTATCTTCCCTAATAACTGGGTCTCTTTCCATGAAGACGGCACGGTTGGTCTATTCCCTATGTTCGCTGAGAACAGAAGAACAGAGCGCAGAATGGATATTCTGGAGAAGCTAAAAGAGAATGGAGCCCGTATTGAGCGTGTTGCCGATATGAGTGCCTATGAGGACAAAGGACATTTCCTTGAAGGAACTGGAAGTATTGTTCTGGATCGTCATGAACGCGTGGCATATGCTGCGCTTTCTCAACGAACAAACCAGCATTTATTCTTGGAATTCTGCTCTCAATTCGGCTATACTCCAGTGATTTTTACCGCGTATCAAGATGTGGAAGGTGAGCGCAAAGCAATTTATCATACCAACGTGATGATGTGCATAGCTGATCACTTCGCTGTCATCTGTCTAGATTGTATTGATGACATGCATGAGCGCCATGAGGTCATAGAAATGCTAGAGGAAAGCAATAAAGAGATTATTGAAATCAGTGAAGAACAGGTTCAGCATTTTGCCGGAAACATGCTTCAAGTAGGTCCCCAAGGAAAGCCTGTACTGGTTATGTCTAAAGCGGCCTTTGATGCATTGGATGAATATCAGATAGCTGCCATAGAGAAACATTGTCCTATCCTTAGCAGCTCCTTAGATACCATAGAAGCATGTGGGGGAGGAAGCGCACGTTGCATGATGGCTGAAGATTTCTTGCCCTACGATAAGACTGAAAAATCATGATTGAAACGAGACTTGAATCCCATCTGAAGAACTCATTTCTAGCTTTACTGCAAGATTTAGGACATGCTGAATTTCCTGAACTTTCTTTTCAAAAAACAAGAAAAGAATTCGATGGAGAACTCACTTTAGTGACGTTTCCTTTGACCAAGCTCTTTGGTAAAGGGCCTGAGCAGGTAGGTGAGCTTCTTGGTGAAGCTATTCTAGCTAAGGACAAATCCATTGATTCTTTCAATGTGATTAAGGGATTCTTGAATATAAAAATGAAAAACTCCTTCTGGGCTGAAGAGCTTAATTTCATGGTCAATACTGAAAATTTCGGTCATGGCTCGCCTAATAGCTTGCCCCTCATGATGGTCGAGTACTCTTCTCCTAACACCAATAAACCTCTTCACCTTGGTCACCTCAGGAATAACTTCCTTGGATGGTCAATAGCTGAGATTCTGAAAGCACGCGGACATAAGGTCAAGAAAGTGCAGATCATCAATGATCGCGGAATCCACATCTGTAAGTCGATGCAAGCTTGGCTAAAGGATGGAAAGGAACAGAGCCCTGAAAGCATGGGTGTGAAAGGCGATAAACTCGTTGGGTATTTCTACGTGCAATTCGACAAGGCATATAAGCAGGAAATCAGCGAGCTCATAGCAGCAGGAAAATCAGAAGATGAAGCGAAAGAAGAAGCTCCGTCCATGATTGATGCAAGACAATTACTGCTCCAATGGGAAGCTGGAGAGAAAGAAGTACAATCACTTTGGGCCAAGATGAATAGCTGGGTCTATGATGGTTTCGAGAATACGTATACCCGAATGGGTGTAGATTTCGATAAGAATTATTACGAATCAGAGACCTATCTCCTAGGAAGAGACATGGTCATGAAAGGTGTTAAAAATGGAGTCTTCTATCAAAAAGAAGATGGATCCGTATGGGTAGACCTAGAACCTCATGGAATGGATCAAAAAATCCTTCTACGATCGGACGGAACTGCGGTATACATGACCCAGGACATAGGAACAGCCATTATGCGTTTCGAAGAAAATCCGGGACTTGCTTCTCAAATATACACTGTAGGAAATGAGCAAGATTATCATTTTAAAGTGCTCTTTCTTACCTTAGGGATATTAGGTTATGAATGGGCAAAGGATTGCTATCACCTCAGCTACGGAATGGTAGATCTGCCCACTGGGAAAATGAAATCTCGAGAAGGAACTGTTGTAGACGCTGATGACCTTATGGAGGAAATGGTGAAAACAGCGGGAGTGAAAACTGAAGAGTTAGGCAAGCTAGAAGGCATGTCAGAGCATGAGAGGACTGATCTCTTCGAAATGATAGGTCTAGGTGCGTTGAAGTATTTCCTTCTGAAAGTGGATCCTAAGAAACGTATGCTTTTTGACCCTGAAGAATCTATTGATCTTCAAGGAAATACTGCTCCTTTCATTCAATACAGTCATGCACGGATCAAGAGCATCCTAAGCCGATTCGAAGGTAAATTGGGTGCCTTGAAAACAGACTTGAATCTGCACGATTCAGAGCGCAATCTGATTCTTGCGCTGAGTTTCTTTCCACAAGTAATCGATGAGGCAGCTAACAAATACGACCCTTCAAGCATCGCGAATTACACGTATGATTTGGTCAGGACATTCAATCAATTATATCAGCAAGTTCCTATTCTAAAGGAAAGCGAAGACGGATTAATACAGATGCGTATCCACTTGATTCAAACTACTGCGGGTGTGATAGAACGTGGAATGCGGTTATTAGGAATTCAGGTTCCTGATCGCATGTAATCTTAGTATCCTGTGTAGTTCTCAGGACGTATTGCAAGCAACTCGCGCTTAACTGAATCAGAAACTTCCAATTCATTGATAAATACGGAGATCGTCTCTTCTGTGATTTTCTCGTTCTTTCTGGTCAATGCTTTCAAAGCCTCATACGGATTCGGATAGGATTCTCTGCGAAGGATGGTCTGTATTGCTTCAGCCACAACAGCCCAGTTGTTCTCTAAATCCATAGCTATTTTCTCCTCATTCAGTAATAACTTAGAAAATCCTTTCATGATGCTGGTCAAGCTCAAGATAGTATGAGCGAATGGCACACCAATGTTCCTCAACACTGTGCTATCAGTCAAATCGCGTTGAAGGCGTGAAACAGGAAGCTTAGATGCCATGTGATGAAAAAGCGCATTGGCCACACCCAGATTTCCTTCTGCATTTTCAAAATCAATAGGATTTACTTTATGGGGCATAGCCGATGAGCCCACCTCTCCTGCTTTGATGATCTGCTTGAAATAATCCATGCTGACATAGGTCCAGAAGTCACGACACAAGTCAATGAGGATTACATTGATACGAGCGAGGTTGTCGAAGAGTGCTGCGAGGTTGTCATAATGCTCTATTTGCGTTGTGGTCTTAGATCTAGAAAGGCCGAGTTGCTCATCACAAAAACTATCAGCGAACGAAGGCCAATCTACTTCTGGATAAGCGACATGATGCGCATTGAAATTACCGGTAGCTCCACCAAACTTAGCTGAGTATGGAATCTTATATAACAGCGTCAATTGCATTTTCAATCGCTCAATGAAAACCAACACTTCTTTTCCCAATCTCGTAGGCGAAGCCGATTGTCCATGAGTGCGTGCAAGCATAGGCACATCAGCCCATTCTGAAGCACGTGAGTTTAATATGTCCATCAAGGATTCTAACTCAGGTAAATAGACATCCAGCATGGCATCCTTAAGAGAAAGCGGAACTGCTGTGTTGTTGATGTCTTGAGATGTCAATCCGAAATGAACGAACTCTTTATAAGCGCCCAATCCCTTTTCCTCCATCCATTCTTTCAGCTGATACTCGACTGCTTTCACATCATGATTCGTGACAAGCTCTATGTCCTTTATCTTCTTCGCATCGTCCATGCTGAATTCCTCTACCCTTTCTTGTAAAGCCCGAAGTGCGTCTTTATCTAAATTATTTAACTGTGGTAGCGGAATGTTGCATAGGGATCTTAAGTAGCTCATCTCCACATGCATACGGTATTTGATCAAAGCAAATTCTGAAAAATATTGGGCCAGTTCATCCACCTTGGATCTATATCGCCCATCCATAGGGCTAATGGCGCTGAGAGTCGTGAGTTCCATGTTATGCGTACTAGAAATTGATAGAACAAAGTTATCCTCTTTTTCAAGTCATTTTCTTTATGCGTTATACCTTTATAAACTATGAGATTCTTGTCTGACTTGAAGTGTGGTCTTTCAGCTTTTTTTGCTGGTTTAACTTTTATTCGAAAGAATAGGCTGCTTCATTATTTCATCTACCCCATTTTAATTACGCTCCTGCTTTGGCTTGGAGGAATTAAGGTGATGGCTGAGACGTTAGACTGGCTAAAGGAAATCACGAATGCTTATGTTCAGTTACCCGTGTATGAAACTGACCCTGACGCAGGTTTTTGGACGAACAATTGGGAAACAGCAAAAACTTGGGTAAACTCAGGTTCTACGGCTATTGCTTCATTAATAGTGGGATTGATTTTTATACTTCTCATGCTCTTAACCACAAAGTATGTCATGCTGGCTCTGCTCTCCCCTGCCTTAGCACTAATCTCAGAGCAATCAGAGGAGATTCTCACAGGTAAGAAATACCCTTTTACCCTCTCTCGTTTACTGAAGGAAGTAGGAAGAGGTATCCTCATCTCTATGCGTAATATGTTTATGGAGACTTCGCTGCTAGCACTCTTATGGATTATAAGCATATTTGTCCCTATAGTGCTGCCCATTACAGCTGTATTATCCATACTCATAACATCTTATTATTACGGGTATTCCATGATTGACTACCTGCATGAGCGCAAGCAAATCTCTATGCGCGAAGGCTCTATGAGGATTAGGGATATGAAGGGCATTGCCATCTCCCTAGGAATATGCATCGCTTTGACTTTGCAAGTACCTGTAATCGGTTTCATTCTTGCAGGGTGTGCATCGCTAATGGCAGCTGTTGCAGCGGTTAAACTAGATCAGCAAGCTTCAGAGAAGGCGTATATTGAGCACGAATGAACAAGAGAACATATATCTTCCAATTTATGAGAATCAGAATACTAGGTCTTCTAGTTATTAGTCTAATATGTTTCAGCTCCTTTGGCCAAAACAAAGCAAAGGCATTGCTTAAAATGGGCGAAGGACGCCAAGCGTTTTTAAAGAAAAACTACTGGGGCGCCTTGGATATTTATAGACAAGCGGCCGAATATGACAGCACAAATACACTCTTAGATTATCGAATTGGCGAAACCCAATATGCGCTCAAGCACTACGCTATTGCTAAGAAATACATGCTCAAAGTAGAGGCTGCCAATCCAGAACTGGATGCAGAATTACCGCTTGTCCTTGGATACATCCATCATCGTTTAGGCGAGGTGGAAATAGCTAAAGAATATTATAGGACTTATAGGAACAATCATTCAGATTCAAGAGGAGAGCGTGTAAATATCAAATCGCTTATTGATCAATGCGATTATGCTGCTGAGATGATAAAGAACCCTTTGGATGTGAACATCAAGAACCTAGGACACTCCATAAATTCAAGGAATGATGACTATGCTCCTTCAGTGACCGCTGATGGAAGGATATTGGTCTTCACTTCACGCAGACCTGGAGTCAGCAATGCCGTGGATGAGAATGGAGATTATCGCTACTTCGAGGACATTTATTATTCTGACTGGAATATGCAGAATCAGGAATGGGAGACAGCTGAGCGTTTCAGTGAAAATGTAAACAGCCCCACTCATGATGGGGTCCTTTCCATGAGTCCTGATGGAAAAGAGCTCTATGTATATAAGAATGATGTAGACCGCGCTGGTGACATATTTGTAAGTCGGTTCACTGCAAACTGGAGTCTACCTGAGAAACTTCCTAGACCTATTAATACGAGTTACTTCGAAAGTTCTGTGAGTATTACAGCTGACGGAAACACCATGTTTTTTATCTCTGAACGCCCTGCTGGGCTTGGTAGAGGAGATATATATCGCAGTCAACGCTCAGGAAATAATTCTTGGTCAAAACCTGAGAATCTGGGTGAAGTAATAAATACCCTACACGATGAGAAATTCGTGTTTATACACCCTAATGGGAACACATTATTCTTTGCCAGTAATGGACATCTGACTATGGGAAGCTATGACATCTTCAGATCAGTATACGTTGATGGTGCTTGGGCTACTCCCGTAAACTTGGGCTATCCTATTAATACAGTCAATGAAGAAAGCACCTTTTCCATGACTGCTGACAATAAGAAATTACTCATCTCAGCTGAATACAGTGATGGAATGGGTGAGCGTGATATCTACGAAGTGGATCTAAGTCATACTGATATCCTTCACTCTTTAAACATTGACAGTGAGCTCCTTAAGAGCAAAAGCAATGTCATGATCTATGGCAGAGTATCCGATGGGATGAACGACAAGCCCATCGTATTTCAAGATTTAAAAGTCCTCAATGCCAATACGGATGAGAAGATCTATGAAACCCGAACAGATAAACGAGGTTCATATGAGGTCAGTGTACCGAGAGGTGGAAGTTATATCATCCAAATTAAGGGCAGAGAAGGAGACATGAAGAGCATCAAGGTCAATCTGAAAGGAATGGACATCATGGATTCTGAACAGAGAGAAGATATCGTCTTCTGATTCCACCGAAAATTAACCTCTTATTAAGCCTATCAAAGATTATGCACTATCCTTTTTCGGCCATCTGCGGTTATCCCCTTAAAAGGGTAAGAATATGCGCTGCGGATGTCATAGTCATTTTTTAAGAGAATTATAAGGGATAGATAAATCATCATATAGGAAAAATCGAGTTTATTTTTATCAACAAATACATGTTATTTATTAACTCTATTGCTTAATTTAGCACCCGAATCGGTGAATTTCATCGCCAAAACCCTTAATCAGTCATCTATAACATGCGAGGACTTGTACTAGTTTTATTTATTGTTGCTTTTCCCCTCGTTGGCTTTCGCACAGGAGAAACTATCTATGGCTCTATGAATGCTACAAGTGTAATGACCTATGACATTCATATGGAAGGATGTGCTCATCATCATCCTTCATGGATGGCACGCAGAAGCATGGTTGCACAGGTCATTCGATTAAAATCTCCTGAAATTCTTGGCTTACAAGGAACCTCTTTGAACCAGCTAGCATGGCTACAAGAGAACTTAGTTCATTATGACGTTCATTACCCTAAATCCATGACACTGCTGGGTGACGATGTCTGCCCAATCCTTCATGATGCGAGAATTTACACTTCCCTCGAAGATGGAACGTACGTATTAGATGATTTGATTTCTGCTAAGACATCAGCTAAAGACAACCTTGCAACTTCCCCTTTTCTTAATTGGGTGAAGCTGGAGCACATCCCTAGCAAGCGTATCATTTATGTAATCAACACCTCACTTGGGTCACTAAACACGGATGAAGGCAAGCCAGCAGCTATCACAAAAATGCAGTCCTTTGTAGATGATTTAGTAGCAGGAAATTCTTTTGTGCTTTTAGGAAATCTTGCCTCAGAGCCAGAAAGTCCTACGATTGTAGAATTGAGCAGCTGGGCTCAGGAAAGTAACGTGAGCAGCTTGGTTAGTATCTCCGCCATGGAGGATACTCAGCTAGGTTGGGAAAAATGTGCTTCTGGTAAGCGCGTGGATTATGTGTTATTAAGCAAAGACATTCCTGCTAATTCTCACGAGGTAGTAGATATCGCTTTTCAGAATAAGTTCCCATCTGACCATCTTCCAGTCTTCTGCAGAGTCAGATTGAACTGAGTCTTTCTACTTAGATAATCTTCTTATGTTTTTTAATGCCTTCTCGCGATCCAGAGTGAGCTGTTTGATTAGCTCCTCTGCTGACTCGAATTTTATCTCATCTCTGATTCGCTTTTCAAAGGTCAAACTGAGTTCTTGACCATATAAGTCTTTATCTAGTCCAAAGACATTCACTTCTATGCTTGGATTCTCTGGCACGGCATGAAAGGTGGGTTTAATTCCGATGTTGGCCATTCCTTTATACTCTTGATCCTTCGACTTCACTTGGACCGCATAGACTCCATTTCCAGGAACTACTTTTTCGGGATCATTAGGCACAAGATTAGCTGTAGGAAATCCTAACCCCTTTCCTCTTCCATCTCCATGCACTACAGTTCCAGAAAGACAGTATGAATAGCCTAAATATTCGCTCGCCAAATCTACTTTCCCTTCATCCAAAGCACACCTTATCTTAGTTGAGCTGATCTTCACCTCTTCAATAGTCTGTGCCGGTATCTCTTCTAGCTTGAATCCAAAGATGTCTGCATATTCTCTCAATACTTTGATATCTCCTTCCCTATTTCTCCCAAAATGATGATCATAGCCCACTACCAAATGATGCACTCCGATAGTCGTAACTAGTAAATCCCTCACGTATTGCAGTGCGGTCATGCGTGAAAATGCCTTCGTGAATGGCTGTACGATTACATGATCCAATCCTGCTTTTTCCAGAAGCTCTAGTTTTTCCTCCAGACTATTGAGCAGCGCAATAGGTTTGGCTTCATTGACTACGGATCTTGGATGTGGATGGAAGGTGAGTAAACAAGATGTTCCATTACTTTCCTTGGCTAAAGCAATCACACGGTCCAAGATTTTTCTATGGCCATGATGCACCCCATCAAACGTTCCGATGGTAAGAACTGGACGCACTATTTTCTCTAGTGCTGAGATATCAGTGTGTACTCTCAAGATATATTGGTAAAGACAGCTTGAACGTCATCATCCTCTTCTAGCTTATCAATGAGTTTTTCTATTTCTTCTAATTGATCTTCATCGAAATCAACTGGAGAGGTTGGGATTCTTTCAAGGCTAGCTTTCTGAACCTCTAACCCCTTTTCTTCGAGGGCGGTTGACATATTCCCGAAATCTGTATAGTCGGCATAGAGGAAAATGTTCTCTTCGTGTGTATCTATCTCATGAAGCCCAGCATCAATCAATTCCAATTCAAGTTCTTCAAGGTTAGGAACAGCTGTGGAGAGTAATTCAAATACTGCTTTTCTGTTGAACATGAATTCCAAAGAGCCTGTTGGAACTAGTGCACCTCCAGCTTTATTGAAATAAGATTTGACATTAGCTACAGTTCTAGCTGCGTTATCAGTCGCACATTCGCAGAATATTAATACTCCGTGTGGGCCTTTGCCCTCGTAATTCATATCTAAGAAGACATCAGCGTCCTTGCCTATCGCACGTTGAATGGCAGCGTCAATATTGGCCTTAGGCATATTCTGTGCCTTCGCATTCTGAATGGCCGAACGCAGCGCAGCGTTGGTCTCTGGCTCTGGAGTTCCTTCTTTTGCTGCCATCTGAATGGCTTTAGCCAGCTTCGGGAAGATTCTTGACATCTTGTCCCAACGTTTCTCTTTAGATGCTCTGCGATATTCAAATGCTCTGCCCATGATTCTTGTCTTAGAAAGGCCACAAATTTAGAAGGTCCTTCTTAACCTCGCTGTTCTTTTCCCTGATTAAGGTCCATATCAATAGAATAGGAGTGAAAAAAGTGAAGAATTGTAGCCCGGCTTGACGTTCTAATGCACTCTCGGTAACATTGACCAGAAGTAGAATAATGAAGAACGCGATTACTGAGAATTGCCCTTTTCTCAAGCTATGGATCAAAGGAAACATAACACTTGCTAGCAATAGTAGGAAGCCTATCAACCCCAGAGCCGCTCCGCTCTGCAGGTATTGACTATGTGGATTCAGTCCTTTTTCTCTTGGTCCATTGAATCCTAATTCGTCATACTTCGCATCCATCTCCGCGTCTATGTCTCCTGCTCCACATCCCAAAACGGGGGAAGCTGACCACACTTCAATAGCACTTTTCCAGGTCATTCTTCTTGCCATAGTACTCTCTGTGCTTTCAGGCAGAATAGGCGAATAAAAAGTGCGCTCGTACATAGTCCTCAAGCGATCTTTCAAGTGTTGGGTTTGCGTTACTGCAAGTCCAAGTATACATATAGCCAACAAAGGAAATAAGAGCACTTTTTTCCAATCTTTTCCTCTGAGCACGAAGAATATCAAGAAGAAAATGAGCCCCGTGAGAATGAAGAACCCCATTTTAGATCCACTCAGCACAAGGATAGGAATGGAACAGATTCCAAGGAATAGATAAACCCACTTCCACTTTAATCCTTGAAGCCAAGAGGAAAGAAAGAAATCAGCAATGAGCGCCATGGAGAAGATTAGAAATACTGCATAATATCCCAGATGTATATTCCTTATTGCAAATGCTCCCGTGAAGACATAGAACTTATGAATCTCTTGATATTGAACAATAGAATTCAAGAGGTTCAAGATTACCGATAGGAAAACACCTATCAAAAAGGCTTTCAATATTCTGAAAATTGTCCTTTCATCTATTGGAAGAACAATCAAGAGAAAGGGCAAAAATATCATGTTCAACTTTCTTGACACATCGAGATAACCCTGGTCAATATGAGCAGTCCATGTAAGGCTTAGCAAATGAAAAAAGAAAAATGCTGCCCAAGAAATGAGCGTGGCCTTGACCAAAAAAGGAAAGCTTTTAAAGATTCCAAAATCCCAAGACTTGAAGGAAATGATGGTTGACAGACTGAACAGAATAATGAACCCTGTAACCAACTTAGGCTCCAGCGGCATCATAAAGGCAATGACCACCATGAGCCAATTCCTAATCTGTAATATGGTTTCCTTATTCACTTGAACGAATGTAGGCTTCGTGCGGCCTTATTTCTTGACGGCTTCTATCGCCTTTCTCACACTGCCATGTGTTATGAGTAGCTCATTGGCCGTTTCATAGGAAATATCAAGACTTTTCATCACCATGAGGGTTCCACGGTCTACTAGTTTTTCATTACTGAGTTGCATGTCAACCATTCTATTGCCAACTACCCTTCC
>CALFHF010000115.1 GCA_937875855.1 uncultured Flavobacteriales bacterium | reverse complement strand
CTACTACAAGCTATGGAGGTAATGGAGCAATCACTGACGCTGTAATTGCATGGGGTTGCAATGACTCCTTATTTTCTCCTCAAAATGGCCCTGATAATTTTCGCTTTATATTGTATCAGTCCAACAGACCAAGTGGGCCCACCAGCTCAGAATTAATGGTGACATCATTGTAAAAAGGTCCATTAGAAGAAGTGAATAAAACAGTTTGGCAGCACTTTATATCAGGTCTGTATTAGAAAAGCCACCGTATGGGTGGCTTTTCAATGTCTAATACTTCATCTCACTATCAAAGACTCCAACGCTGAAGATCCTTAATTTTCCCTTTATAGATTCCTTTCAGATCCACGAAGATTCCATTAGGCTGCATCAAGTTTTTGAAATACGATTCGGGTAATCCCACATACTCATCGTGGTTCACAGCCACGATTACTGCTGCGTAATCATCAGCTATTTCAGTCGCCAAACCGAAACCGTATTCATGCTTTAGCTCATCGCTATCGGCATGAGGATCTATCACATCTACATGCACCCCAAAAGATTCAAATTCCCTCACCACATCTACCACCTTGCTGTTGCGTATGTCAGCGACATTTTCTTTGAATGTAGCACCCATGATGAGCACGCGGGCCTCCATCACGTTAATCCCGTTCTTGATGATCTTCTTTACCGTCTGCTTACCCACATAGAATCCCATGGAGTCATTCACATACCGACCTGAGTTGATGATCTTCGCGTGATATCCCAGTTGCTTCGCTTTGTGCGTGAGGTAATACGGATCTACACCTATGCAATGTCCGCCTACAAGTCCTGGTTTGAAATTTAAGAAATTCCATTTCGTTCCAGCGGCTTCAAGCACGTCATAGGTATCTATTCCCATGCGCCCGAAAATGATGGAAAGCTCATTGATTAACGCGATGTTCACGTCACGTTGCGTGTTCTCTATGATCTTCGCAGCCTCAGCTACTTTAATGCTAGCTGCACGATGCACACCTGCATCCACCACCACTTCATAGACTTTAGCAATCTCTTCCAAGGCTTCCTCATCAGAGCCTGAAACGATCTTTAGAATCTTACGAATTGTATGTTCCTTATCTCCCGGATTAATACGCTCAGGAGAATAGCCCACCTTGAAATCTATTCCGAATTTCAATCCAGATTCTTCTTCCAGAACGGGAATACAATCCTCCTCTGTACATCCTGGATATACCGTGGACTCATAGACCACATAATCGCCTTTTTTCAGCACCCTGCCTACGGTGCGTGATGCTGCGATCACCGGTCTGAGGTCAGGAAGATTACCTTCATCAATAGGTGTAGGAACGGCCACAATGAAGAAATTAGCATTCTTTAATTCCTCCGGAATCGCGGTGAAATAGATGTCGGTTCCGTCAAAAGCTGAGCTATCCAGTTCATGGCTAGGGTCTTTCCTTTCACGCATCATATCAACACGCTTCTGATTGATATCGAAACCTATAACGGAGAAGTCTCGTGCGAATTCCAGTGCGATAGGTAGCCCGACATATCCAAGTCCTATCATGGCCAATTTGGCCTCCTTCTTCTTCAGGTCATCGTAGATCATGCTTCTGTTTTCTTTTCTTGTGCGTCTCTAACTTGATAAATGCGCTCTATGATTTCTACCACTTTCAATCCCTCCAAGGCATTGGTGGTTGCGGTAGCTCTATCTTTTAGCGTATCGACTACATTCTCTATCACGAAGTGATGATTAGCGGCCGAGCCTTTGTACTGTCCGTAGTCATTGGGTGGCGAGCCCTCAGGAAGTTCTGGCATGGTGTACCCATCTATGTGGCAATACAAGACTTCATTCATATACTGACCACCTAACTTGACCGTGCCATGCTCTGCAATGATAGTCATGCTGCTTTCAAAATTCTTGTCGTGCAAAGAAGTACTGTAATTAATACTTCCCATTCCTCCATTGAGGAAATCAAAACTTACGAATCCTGAATCTTCAAATTCAGTGAGCTCTTTGTGATTGAAGTCCTTGAATCTCCCTTGAATATTACTGATGTCACCGAATACCCAATACATGAGGTCAATAAAGTGAGAAAACTGCGTGTAGAGCGTTCCGCCATCGAGGTCGGTTCTACCTTTCCAGTTTCCTTTGGTATAATAACGCTCATCACGGTTCCAGTAGCAGTCTACTTGAACCATAAAAATCTTACCTAGGAGATTCTTATCCATGATGTCCTTAAGCCATGCAGATGGTGGGCTGTAGCGATTCTGCATAACACAGAAAACCCTGCGGTTCATTTGCAAAGACATGAAGATTACTTCTTCGCAATGCGCCTTGCTCAACCCCATTGGTTTCTCACAGACTACGTGATGACCAGCTTCAAGGGCCTTGATAGCTTGCTCAGAGTGAAGACCATTAGGTGTGCATATGCATACCACATCCAGGTTCTTTTCTTTGGCCAAAAGTTCCTCTATCGTAGTATAAAACGGAACATCGAAAGATTCAAGTTTAAGCTCTTCTTTAGGCCGGCAATCGCATAGTGCCACGAGTTCTGCTTCGGGGTTGTTCAAGACCATTTGTGCATGTCGCTTTCCTATATGACCGCTGCCCACCACTGCGAATCTGATATTCGAGTTACTCATCTAAGTTTGATTACTTTTTGTTCTTCCAATTTATAACGTTCACCACTTTCATCGCAGACCGCTTCACCGTTTTGATCGAAATCAAGTCTATGTCCGAATTCGCTCATCCAGCCGATTTGGCGTGCAGGATTTCCTACGACCAAAGCATAATCTGGAATATGTTTCGTGACCACGGCTCCTGCTCCTATGAAGGCATAACGACCTATGTCATGACCGCAGACAATAGTCGCATTAGCTCCAATAGAAGCACCTTTCTTGACTACGGTTTTGGAATATTGTCCTTTGCGCACTATGGCACTGCGAGGGTTGACGATGTTCGTGAAGACCATAGAAGGTCCTAGGAATACATCGTCTTCACAGATTACTCCGGAGTATATAGAGACGTTATTCTGCACCTTCACATTATCACCCAGAACAACTTCAGGTGAGATCACCACGTTCTGCCCGATATTGCAATTCTTACCAATCGTGCATCTAGGCATGATATGCGAGAAATGCCAGATGCTGGTTCCTTCGCCTATGTCGCATCCATCATCTATGACGGCCGTATCGTGTGCCTTATAATTGCTCATCGTACGATATACTTTTCGAATGTTTGATGTTCCTTATGATGGAGCTCATCTTGACTCAACGATTTGAAATAGGCATAGGTTCTCTTTAGCCCTTCAGCACGATCCACTTGAGGTTTCCAATTCAATAACTCAATCGCTTTACGAATATCAGGCTGTCGTTGTTTCGGGTCATCAGTAGGAAGATCCTGATACATGACTTTTTGATCTGTTCCAGTAAGCTTGATGATCTCCTCAGCGAAGTCAGAAATGCTTATTTCATCAGGGTTCCCTATGTTCACAGGCGCTGCATGATCGCTGTGCAGAAGTCGTACAATTCCTTCCACCAGGTCATCCACATAACAGAATGAACGGGTCTGAGAGCCATCACCGAAAATGGTGAGGTCTTCTCCACGAAGAGCTTGACCAATGAATGCAGGAAGCACGCGTCCATCATTTAATCTCATGCGCGGGCCATAGGTGTTGAAGATGCGCGCAATGCGCGTCTCTAATCCATGATAACGATGATAGGCCATGGTGATTGCTTCTTGGAAACGCTTGGCTTCATCATACACACCACGTGGTCCGACAGGGTTTACATTCCCCCAATAATCCTCACTTTGCGGATGTACATTTGGATCACCATAGACTTCACTGGTAGAAGCGATGAGCATACGGGCACCTTTTGCTTTAGCAAGACCAAGAAGATTATGTGTACCAAGAGATCCCACTTTCAAGGTTTGAATAGGAATCTTCAGGTAATCAATAGGGCTTGCTGGTGAAGCGAAGTGGAGGATGTAATCTAGCTCTCCTAGTACCGATACATATTTAGAAATGTCATGATGATAGAACTCGAAATGTTCTTCCTTGAACAGAGGCTCTATGTTTTTCAGATTTCCGGTGATGAGATTATCCATGCCAATGACATGGTAACCGTCCTTGAAGAAGCGGTCACACAAGTGTGATCCAAGGAATCCAGCAGCTCCAGTGATGAGTACTTTTTTCATCCTTTGATATCAGATCTACCGATGCTATAATATGTGAAGCCTTTCTCTTTCATTGTCTCTAAGTCGTAAAGATTCCTTCCATCAAAAATGGCTTTACTCGGAAGCGCAGCACCTACTTTATCGAAATCAGGATTTCTGAATACTGACCATTCTGTAGCGATGATTAACGCATCAGCTCCTTTAAGGCAAGCATATTCGTTTTCAGTGAAATCTATTTTGGAACCATACAGTTTTTGCACATTGTCCATCGCCTCGGGATCGAATGCACTCACGGTAGCACCAGCGGCAAGCAAGCTGTCTATCATATAGAGCGCAGGAGCTTCGCGAATGTCATCTGTATCAGGTTTGAATGCTAGGCCCCACATGGCGAATCGTTTTCCTTTCAATCCCTCAGGATAATGAGCATTCAATTTATCAATCAAGCGAAGACGCTGGCTATCATTTACACGCAGCACAGCATCAAGGATCTCGAAATTCATTCCCAATTGTTTTCCTGAATGATGCAGTGCTAAGACATCTTTGGGGAAGCAGCTTCCACCATATCCTATACCAGGAAAAAGGAAACGTTTGCCTATGCGATCATCTGTACCTAATCCCAGGCGCACCTTATCGACATCAGCCCCTACAAGCTCGCAAAAATTTGCAATCTCATTCATGAAGGTGATTTTCATAGCTAGGAATGCATTGGCAGCGTACTTGGTTAATTCTGCAGAACGTTCATCCATGAATAGAAGTGGATTCCCTTGACGCACGAAAGGCTTGTAGAGTTCTTCCATGACTTTGCGTGCTTTTTCAGAGGAAGTTCCTACAACTACACGGTCAGGTTTCATGAAGTCATCCACTGCAAAACCTTCACGAAGGAATTCTGGATTAGAAACCACTGCGAATTGACCACGAGCATCGATGTCAATAGCTGCTTTAACTTTCTCAGCCGTACCCACAGGCACTGTACTCTTGTCCACAATCACTTTGAATTCAGTGATGAGGGGACCAAGTTTTTTGGCAACGTCTAAGACATATGAAAGATCAGCTGATCCATCTTCTCCAGGAGGAGTGGGCAAAGCGAGAAAAATCACTTTGGCATTCTCCACAGCTTCTTTCAGCTCGGTCGTGAATCGCAATCTGCCTTGCTTTATATTACGTTGAAAGAGTACATCTAAGTGAGGCTCATAAATTGGCACTTCGCCATTTTTCATGCGCTGTACTTTAGCCACGTCTATATCAACGCAGGTTACATCGTTTCCTGTTTCAGCAAGACACGTCCCTGTCACTAGACCAACATAGCCTGTTCCAACTACTGCAATTTTCATTTCAAATTAATTTTTTACTGAGGCGAATTCTAGCACAGTATCTATGATAATCTGCTGCTGTTCGACATCTAGTTCTGTATGCATAGGTAAGGAGAATACTGTATTGCACAGTTTCTCGGTTACAGGAAACATGCCCTCTTTGTAGCGGTCATCCGTATAGGCTTTCTGCAGGTGTAATGGCACAGGGTAATAAATCATTGCAGGTATTCCCTTGTCTGTTAAAAACTGAACAATCTCGTCCCTTGAAATACCCTTGGTTTGAAGCGTATACTGATGGAAAACGTGTGTACTGTTCTTAGCACGCACGGGAGTGATAAGTACATCACATTCAGCAAAGGCTTTGTCATAGGCATCAGCAGCTTTCTGACGGGCTGCTATGTAGCTATCCAAATGGCGAAGCTTGATGCGAAGGATGGCAGCTTGAATGCTATCTAATCTAGAATTTACGCCTATTTCGTCATGGTAATAACGAACGCTTTGACCATGGTTGGCAATCATTCGCGTGCGTTTTGCCAAGGCATCGTCATTGGTAAAAATAGCTCCACCATCTCCATAACATCCTAGATTCTTAGAAGGGAAGAATGAAGTTCCGCCAAAATGCCCCATGCAACCTGCACTGCGAATAGTTCCATCAGGAGCGGTGTATTTCGCGCCAATAGCTTGGGCGGCATCTTCTATTACGTAGAGCTTATGCGCTTTAGCAAGTTCCATCAACGGAGCCATGTCAGCACATTGCCCGAAGAGGTGCACAGGTACAATGGCTTTAGTTTTAGGAGTGATGGCCTTTTTCACAGCATCCACATCAATATTGAAAGTGATAGGATCCACATCCACGAGAACCGGAGTTAATTTTAGCAAAGCGATTACCTCTGCAGTAGCAACATATGTGAAGCTTGCCGTAATCACTTCATCACCAGGTTCTAGGCCAAGGGCCATCATGGTTAGCTGAAGGGCGTCAGTGCCATTAGCACAGGGAATGACATGCTTAACATCTAGGTATTTTTCCATTTCTTCCTGAAATGATTTCACTTCAGGACCGTTGATGTAAGCAGTGCTTCGCACGACATCAAGGACAGCCTGGTCTATTTCTTTTTGTATCTTGTTGTACTGACCTAAAAGGTCCACCATTTGGATTGGTCGCATGGGCGTTGTTTACTTTTGTGACGAATATAGATATTCGCAGACCTGAGATTGAAGGATTACGAGAGATCGATTAACGTCAGGATGGTTATTATTGGTACTATTTAATAAGTGTATTATACTCGCATGGAGCAAAGTAAGGTAACGGTTTTTAATGCGGTGGTACTCCTCAGCATGATTTTCTTAATCATTGGACAAGAAACCCTTGCGCAGTCCTCGGTAAAAGACTCTGTAATCTCTATGTTCACTATTGACTTGAACCTAGGTTTTCAAAGCCCTGCGGGAGATTTGGCCAATAGATTCGGCTCAAATGCAGCCTTAGGTGGAGGAGTCCATTATAAGACAGAGAGAAATTGGGAAATAGGCATGGAGACTCAGTTCATGTTTGGGAGCAGAGTGAATGACCCTGTCACTTCCATCACAGCTACTGCTGATGGATATCACATAGATCAGAACGGAAATTTCGTAAACCTACTCTTCTTGGAGCGAGGATTCACGATTGTAGGTACAATAGGAAAGGTCATTCCTTTATTCGGTCCTAACCCTAACAGCGGGCTCATCATCAGAGGAGGAGCTGGATTATTACAGCATAAGATTCTCTTAGAAAGCAGGGTAAATGATGTTCCGCAGTTAGAAGGAGACTATCTGAAAGGATATGATCGCTTGACCAATGGACTTACTCTGCATGAGTTCATCGGATATAGGTACATGGGGAATAATCGTTTTATCAATATCACTATTGGATTCGAGGGCTATCAAGCCTTCACGCAGAGTCGGAGAGATTTTGATTTTGACTTAATGAAAAAGGATGATAACAAACGCAATGATATGCTGTATGGCATGAAATTGATTTGGTCATTTCCTATCTATAGAAGGGCTTCCACAGGATACTATATCAATTGATCATACAGATTCAACGATTCATATATGATCTGATTATCAGGCTTTATGGCTTGGGAATAAGATGTTATGCGCCATTCAATGCGAAGGCTGCGCTATGGGTCAGAGGTAGGAAAAACTGGCAGAAGCTTCTCAGTGAGAAGGTTAGTCATGGCCATGACACATGTATCTGGATACATGCCGCCAGCTTAGGAGAGTTCGAGCAGGGGAGACCTATTATTGAAGCCATACGAACCGAGTTTCCTAAAAAGAAACTAGTCCTCACCTTCTTTTCACCTTCGGGCTATGAGGTGCGAAAGGAGTATAATCAAGTGGATGTAGTGAGCTATTTGCCTTTGGATACCAAGTCCAATGCTAAGAAATTCTTAGACATTTTGAATCCTGAAATAGCCATTTTCATCAAATATGAATTCTGGTTCAATTATCTGAATACGTTGAAAGACAGAGAGATAAGAACCATTCTTGTTTCAGGGAGAATGCATGAGAACCAAGGATTCTTCAAGCCATGGGGAGGATTATTCAGAGCCGGATTGAAGAGTTTTGAACGGTTCTTCCTTCAAGATAAGAGGGGAGAGGAGCTACTGCTAGGAATTGGAGTGGAAAATGTGACCGTCTGCGGGGACAGCCGATTTGATCGAGTAATGAAAGTGAGGCAGGAGAATGAGGAATTGAAAGAGATCAAAGAATTTGTAGGAGACAAGAAAGCCCTTGTTGTAGGAAGTTCTTGGCAAGTAGAGGAGGAGATGGTACAGCGTTTTATTGTTGACCATCTGAACATGGATATTAAGATTATCATCGCGCCACATGAGATTCATTCGGATAGGATTGAATCGTTTTCAAATGAGTGTAGATGGCCATGTGCCAAGCTGAGTACATGGAAAGGCCAAGAAGCCAAGGTACTCTTCATTGATAGCATAGGAAAGCTGGCTACAGTATATAGGTATGGTTCCATCGCATTCGTTGGAGGCGGGTTTGGATCAGGAATCCATAGCGTACTCGAGCCGGCCGTATGGGGGCTTCCAGTGCTGTTTGGGCCTAACTATAAACGATTTCAGGAGGCAAAAGGGCTGGTCGCAGCAGATGCTGCGTTTCCTATTCAACATCAAGAAGAGATGGAGGCAAGGCTAGAATTACTTCTTGAGACTGATGAAATAAGAGCAGAAGCAGGACAAAAGGCCTATGAATATTGCCAAGGAAAGGCAGGCGCAACGGAGGTTGTAATGAAATACCTCCGAAAGGAACTAGATAAAAAGCGCATTTAAACTTTTCAGGAATACATAATCATTTATATTTGCCGCCCCGAATGAATCATTCGGGCTCTAAGCGAGAGTAGCTCAGCTGGTAGAGCACGACCTTGCCAAGGTCGGGGTCGCGGGTTCGAATCCCGTCTCTCGCTCAATGAAGAAGCCTTTTCGAGTTTTATCGGAAAGGCTTTTTTCATTCCCTGTCCGCCAAGGCAAGAGCATTGAAGTGGACTAAAGGATGAAAAAAGCCGGCCAGTCGATAGACAGGCAAGGTTTCTAAGATTTGGAAGCCCCGCCCCCCCGCAGGGAAAAGCGACCGAAGGGAGCTAATCCCGCTGGGAATTCAAGGTTCCAGATTTCTTATTCAAGATTGAATACAAAGCAACTTCAAAAGAGTCTGTTCATTTCACGTTTCTCCCAATGGGCTGGTGAGCCGAATCACAAAGCGAAGCTTTTGGAGGGGTCAGTGGAGATCAAAAAGTACGGTGCTTCTCAAAACCTCTTAATAAAACCCCCACAACCCTTAGCCAAAGCTTAGCGATACATCACGGAAGTCTTATAAAACAAGATTGAAGGAAAGAATACCTGATTTTGACGTGATTCTATTCTTAAAAAGTACCCGGGACGGGACTTGAACCCGTACGACCATTGCTGATCAATGGATTTTAAGTCCATCGTGTCTACCAATTCCACCACCCAGGCAGCCGCTCTATTTGAGCGCTGCAAATGTAATCGAATTGACTAAAAAGAAGCATCTATTTCCACATGTTCAGCAGAAGTTCTGAAAAAATGTCGTTTTCATTAGAGCATTTAGCTTAAAATCGCATATTCTCTAGTCGAGCCTTATCCGTAGAGCACACTTTATTCTTGTCCAACGTCAATAATCCTTGTCTCTTGAACTCTGAAAGCGCTCGGATTACTGTTTCAGTGCAGACGCGAAGGATACTAGAGAGTTATTCTAGGCTCATGCGATTAGCATAGCATTGGGCCATTGCTGTTACTTTATCTTACAGACATATAAGTGTATTCCTTAATCGAATACGAACGCAGTTATAGGCTACGTCCAAGAGTCTTTTTCCCTGGTACAGTTTGTCTGATACGATGAGTTTAATCAATGAAGCAGACACAGTTTAGTTCCTTTCTATCAAAGAAAGGAAATCAGATCGGTCAATGCGTTGCATGCTTACCTTTTCCATGGCTTCTTCAAATTCACTGAACTCATCTCCTTGCAAAACATCAGCATGTCCTATGAAATCCCTTGGGCCATTGATTGGCGTTATATGTTTGGGCATGCCACTCTTCTCTAATTTTTCAGAGCAAGGAAACATAGAAGACCTCGGCCGGATAGATGCATGTGCCGTAAAATTCGATAACGAAACAGTTCTAAATCCGTCTTTCAAGATTCACCACATGTATGGGGATACATTGGAACATAAAGGACAAAGTGTCTGGCTGAACGGAGTGGAAGAGAATGAAGAATTTCACTTCTGCCTTAGCTATCATTTTGTATTTCAAGATGAAGCTGCCATCGTCAGGTGCTGTCAGTATGCGTATAAATTCAAGAGTTCAGTTGAGAAAGGGAATATTCATGGCGTGCAGTTTCATCCAGAGAAAAGCCAGTATATAGGTTTCAAGATGATTCAGAAATTCTTATCCCTTCATGAGAAAGGTGAGTTCTTAAGTCCAAATTCCTTATTTAGAATTATTCTGAATACCATTAAAGGGGTATTGTGATTGCCTTCGTTGGCCAATAGTTTTGGTGTCATAATAAAAGGTCTATATGTCACTCAGAATATCACTTCTCTTTCTATTCATAGTATCAAGTATTCTCGCACATACACAGCAGGATTCTTTACAGAATGCCCCGCTGAATATGGCCTTGAGTATCGTTAACAATAAAGACGGTCACCCTCTTACTGTGGGCGTCTATGCACAGATTGATTACAATCAAGGCATAGGAAATTCATTTCGCGAAAATGGTAGCCTAGATGTTCATCGGCTCGTAAATTTCCTTGGATACAGGTTCAATGACAAAACTCATTTCGTGACCGAGATAGAGTTCGAACATGTGAATGAGGTCACGGTAGAACAGGCTTTCCTGAACTATGCTATAAGGCCTTCTCTAAGCGTGCGAGCTGGTCTCATGCTCATTCCCATGGGAATAGTGAATGAATATCATGAGCCTACTACGTTCAATGGCGTAGAACGTCCAAATCTGGATGCGAAGATTATCCCTACCACCTGGAGAGAAATAGGTGTAGGCCTTTTTGGGAGGGTTAATGAAGCTTCATTGAGCTATCAAGTGTATGTAGTCAATGGATTTCTCAGCTATAACGGAAATGGAGTTTTAAGAGGAGATGATGGCCTTAGAAAAGGACGTCAGAAAGGAGCACAGTCAATTATAT
>CALFHF010000114.1 GCA_937875855.1 uncultured Flavobacteriales bacterium | reverse complement strand
AGAATTTTGCTGCATATCCTACACCGAATTATATAACAAGCAGAACGGGTGCGGTCTTATCTGATGACTATTGCTCAGGAGTGCTCTTGAGTTTCGATAATAGGAACACAGAATTTGTGCGTTCTGAAGGATGGATGGGACCCCGATTTGGAAAGGGTACAGGAACGCTAAATAGAGAGTTGATTTTACAGACTCCAGATGTCTACACAGGTTCTGATGCTCCTTCTACAAGTGGAAAAACTAGGTTCGCGAGCGCCACGAATTCTAGTGCAGGAATCTTACCGGGGAATCATCACATCCAAGTTTTTCGAGGGCCGAACAATGAAGTGCAATTAGCTGACTTAATTTTCTCTGGATACGATTTAAGGAATGTGGACTTGAATATTCCTGCATCAGAGTTGACCTCTACGTTGAGATTGAATTATGTAGTGATAGATGACTTGAACATCGCTACGGATATGTTCAGGATTGGTTTTGTTGAATTGAACTACCCAAGATCTAAGAACTTTACTACAGGAAATCCTTACGAGATAAAAGTGAATGCGAATCTAGCTGGGTCCAAGTATCATTTGGACTTGACGGGTATTAATTATAGTGCTCCTATTGTTTATGTGAAAGGAACTCATCCATATAGGCTCAGTCCAATAATGAACGGAAACGGATTGGATGTTGTTATACCTGACCAACCTTTGGATGCTATTTCAAGAGTGTTCATGACTGACGAAAGCTCAATAATTCAGGTTACTCAAGTCCAGCAAGTAGGAGTAAATGGAGTCTTTACAGATTATGCCTCCATGCAACCTGATTCTGCATTTATAATCGTCACGCATAAATCCTTGTGGAACTCAGCGTTGACTTATGCTACGTATCGCACTGATCCTAGCAGAGATGCTGTGGTTGTAGATGTGTCTGAACTCTATGATCAATACGGAGGAGGGATTCCAAAACACGCACATGGCATACGCAGGTTCTGCTCGGATATAATCGATTCTTGGGACGCTGATCCTGGACATCTTTTTCTGCTTGGAAAATCGGTTTACAGTGACATTGAAGGGAATCTAGTAGGGAGTAGGAAATCTGTTACCCACTACAGTAACAACTTGGTTCCGAGTTATGGCAATCCTGGATCTGATATTCTTTTCACATCAGGATTGAATGGAAATCAGACTATAGTCCCAGCCATTGCAACCGGCAGACTAAGCGCACTTACTTCTCAAGAGGTAATAGATTATTTGGCGAAGATTGTACAGAATGAATCAGCTAACCCAGCAGCTTGGATGAAGAACATTCTTCATTTCGGAGGTGGCGCTAATCTAGGAGAGCAAACAATCTTCGCACAGTTCCTCTCGAATTATGAGGCCATTATTGAAGACACCTGTTTTGGTGGTATTGT
>CALFHF010000113.1 GCA_937875855.1 uncultured Flavobacteriales bacterium | reverse complement strand
AACATTTTCAACAAGGTACTCTTACCAGCACCATTATGTCCAATAAGCCCAAGGCAATCTCCTCTTCTCAGTTCAAAACTTATATCTGATACGGCCCAGAATTCTCCTTTTCTGAGATTATCTGTATTCCCCTGTCCCAGTTTCATGATGTCCTTGACGCCATAATAAAGCGAGCGCTTCAGGTCTTTGCAGAACTTCTTAGAAACAGAATTTACTGATATGATGACATCCTTATCCCTCATGATCCACTGCGTTCAATGATGATAGGTAAGGAAATACGATAGAGCATTAGTCCTACTATAGAAATGAGGACTGTAGAAATCAAGAAAATGCCATATCCTGCAGCAAGATGATCAGCTGTGCCGAGCAACAAATCTCTAGCCGTACAAATGGAAATGGCTGCAGGATTATACACTGTGAGTTGGGCCAATAGCCCTTCAGTGCGAGCAGGATAAATGATGGGTGTGAGGAAAAAGAAGAGCTGCATAAAACTCATGATGAACTTCTGCACGTCAGTGAAGAGCGCTCCAAACGGAGTGATCAACACTCCAATTGCCAAGCCAAATGCTATGACCGGAATCAAAGCCAATAGCCCCAAAAGAGTTCCTATTCCTGGCATCAATCCATAATAGATGAAGAGGGGAATGAGCACTAAAAGATTGATTCCAAGATTGAACAAGACCTTGTATATTGATGTGATAATCAATGCTTCCTTTGGGAAGTTTATCTTCTTCAGAATGGGTTTGGAACTATGGAACATGGTTAAAGGTGCATTCATCGCATCCACAAAACTTCGCCAAATCATGACTCCACTTAAAACATAGATGGGATAGGGTACCCCTGTTTCTCCTACATTGAGAACTCCTCCTTTACTTAGGAAAACCCAAACCAAAGTCTGAGCTAGCGGAATGATGATAGCCCAAAGCAATCCAAGTGCGCTCTGGCGATAAAGGGCCATTGTATCTCTAATGAAGAGCCTTTTTCCCAAATCAGCACCTTCTTTGAATCCACGGAAGATGCTCAGCAGAAGTTGAAAAAGGGAACTGTTCTCTTTAGCAGAATAATATATGGTCTTCTCATCATGGGACATGAATCAAGCTTCTTTCTTGTTGCTATCCCCGTAGCCACTATTATATCCGTAGCCGTAGCCATACCCGTAGCCATAGCCATACCCGTAGCCATAGCCGTATTTGCTATAGTAATACCTCCACTTCTGCTGCTTGATATTATTCAGTAGGATGCTAGAATTCTTGAGTTGATTCGTTTCTATAATCTCTTCAAGGTATCTGACACCTTGTTTAGTAGTCATCTTGGTATTCATAACAAAGATGCTCATATCAGCATGACTGCGAAGTACCATGGCATCAGAAATGAGCAAGAGAGGAGGTGTATCTATAATCACCAAGTCATAATTATCCTTCATGATATCCAATAGCACATTTACTTTCTCGCTCAAAACCAACTCTGAAGGATTAGGAGGAATGGGTCCTGAGGTGACCACATGAAGATTAGGAACACCCGATTCTTGAATGGCTCTTTCAATAGTATCCGTTCCAATTAGCACATTGGAAAGCCCCACAGTATTCTCCAGATCAAAAGTCTTATGCACTTTAGGTTTGTGAAGGTCAAAGTCAAGGATGACCACGTTCTTGCCAGCAGTCGCGAATATGGTCGCAATGTTGGCAGAGCAGAAGGTTTTTCCTTCTCCTGGGTGCAATGAAGTAACAAGAATGCACTTCACATCCGCATCAGGATTCATGTATTGCACACTCGTACGTATGCTGCGGAATGACTCTGAAATATTAGACTTAGGGCTATTCTTAACTACGAGTCTATCGTCCTCAGCGGCATCAGAATGAGGAATTCCTCCAATGATAGGAATACTAGTAGCTTCTTTCAATTCCCGTGTATTCTCAATACGCTCAAAGAACATGAAACGTATGAATGCAATAAGTAATGCAATCATTAGCCCCACCAAGACAAACGTGGTCGTGATTTTATCTTTATCTGGTGCAACAACACCCATAGAACGGGCCTTTTCTATCACACTGGTCTGTGGAATAATAGCGGCTTTGGCAATGACGGTATTCGCTCTTTTCTCCAAGAGGAAGGTGTACATCTTTTCATTCACCACAAGCTTTCTCCTAATCTCTACGATGTCACGCTGGCTTGCAGGGATGCCTTGAATCTTAAGCTCGTATTGACCCATCATTCCGCTTACATCATATATCCTCTCCTGAACAGAAGCACGGGAACTCTTCATATAGCGCAGAAGGTCCTTACGCAATGAATCTATACTCTGTATGTTTCTTTGAAAACCAAAATTCCCATCAGTAACATCTAGAAGGCTCTTGTTCTTGTTAATCTGCAGCCTATACAGTTCTTCTAGGGAAGTATTCAAGAATTGATCCTCAAGCATATACACTCCAGGAGGGAATAAGTTCCCACCTTCGTTGTTTTGTATATATTTCTCTAAGGAGTTCATGGCGTCCAACTTCAATTCCATGGACTTCTTCATGGACTCATACTTCACGAGTTCTTTGAAATACTGATCCTCTTCTTTGGAAAGGTCTAGGATAGCATTGGAGACTTTATAGATCTCCATATCATTCTCTATGCTGTCCAAGATTTCAGAGACCTTAT
>CALFHF010000112.1 GCA_937875855.1 uncultured Flavobacteriales bacterium | reverse complement strand
GCTAGAATACTGAAAAAGGATAGGATGCTCCTCACATCTGAAATAGGCATTGTTTTTTCCCAATCGGCTTTAAGGCCGATGAAAAAAATGATTTAACATTTGCTCTATTCAGTTGACATGATGGAATCTCGCTCAGGTTTAAGGGCGAGCCATCCTATCATAGAGCGGGGAGTAGCTCCTAATGTTTCGACTTGTTTATTAGAAAGTGGGCATTGTTCACGAAGAACAGCCCTACATTGACCTGAGCATCTATCTTCGCAGTGCGCTTTTTTTAAATATGTCAAGGACCATAAACATAGAAGTCAGACCAAGTTCATTGGATGATGATTCCTTGATCAAGGAAAGCATCTCAAGGGAATTGCCACAAGATTTCGGGCCATTCCAATATCTACTTCTTAAGCGTTCCCTAGATGCACGAGGCAGAATTTTCTATAGACTGAGATACGAAGTATATGCGGCTAATGAAGCTGTTCCTGACCATCAAGCTGAGCTAGAAGCCTATAAGGATGTCTCACAAGGAAAGCCTGTTTTCATCATAGGCGCTGGGCCAGCAGGGCTTTTTGCTGCTTTGCGATGCTTGCACCTAGGCTTCAAACCGATCATTATTGAACGCGGAAAAGATGTGAGAGAACGCAGACGTGACCTAGCGCGCTTAACCAAGGAGCATATTGTAGATGAAGACAGTAATTACTGCTTCGGAGAAGGAGGAGCGGGTGCCTATAGCGATGGAAAGCTTTATACTCGTTCTAAGAAAAGAGGAGATGTGGACCTAGTGCTACGAATGTTGCAGCATCACGGAGCACCTGGGGAAATAAACATAGATGCTCATCCGCATATTGGGACCAATAAATTGCCAGAGATTATTGCTCACATCCGTGAATGTATTCTTTCGCATGGAGGAGAGATTCACTTTGAGGAGCGATTGATAGATATTGAAGTCAAAGAAGGAACACTCAAATCTATTCGTACTTCTAAAGCTGAATATGAAACGAAGCACCTTATTCTTGCTACAGGTCATTCTGCACGCGATATCTTCAAACTCTTGGCCGATAAAAAAATCAGCATTGAGTACAAACCCTTCTCTTTAGGGGTGAGGGTAGAGCATCCTCAAGAATTGATTGACAAAATTCAATACCGTAAAGCTCAACAAGGGGACATACTTCCGCCAGCATCGTACAGTCTTGTATGTCAAGTAGATGGGCGTGGTGCGTATTCCTTTTGCATGTGCCCAGGCGGAATCATAGCCCCATGTGCCACGGCTCCGGGAGAAGTAGTGACCAATGGATGGAGCCCTTCTAAGCGAAATAATCCTTACGCTAACTCGGGCATCGTAGTAGAGGTGAAAGAGGAAGATTTAAAACCATACGGAGCTATAGATCCCTTACGAGGAATGTATTTTCAGTCAGCAGTAGAGCGTGCTGCATGCTAC
Organism: uncultured Flavobacteriales bacterium; assembly: GCA_937875855.1. Lineage (GTDB taxonomy): Bacteria > Bacteroidota > Bacteroidia > Flavobacteriales_D > JABDKJ01 > JABDLZ01. The sequence continues at coordinate 1,817 of CALFHF010000112.1, read as the reverse complement.
TCAGCGGGAGGTAACCAAACCGCACCGGCACAGAGATTGACAGATTTCTTGACCAAGAAAGTATCCTCATCACTCCCTGAGTGTAGTTATTTCCCGGGACTAGCTTCGGTGGATCTTTTTCAAGTTCTTCCTGCCTCTATTTCACATGCGCTTCACGGTGGATTCAAGGAATTTGGTAAGAAAATGCCTGCGTATATTACAGAACAGGCGGTCATAGTGGCCACAGAATCTCGTACTTCATCTCCTGTGCGCATACCTCGCGACAGTGAGAGCATGGAACATCCAGAGGTTAAAGGGCTATATCCGGCAGGAGAAGGGGCTGGCTATGCGGGCGGAATAGTCTCAGCGGCTATTGATGGAATGAATTGCGTGGACCGAATCGCTGCACTTTAAAAAAACAGCCAACTCTCTCAATATCTCACACGATAGGATGAAGCCTCGCTGCCAAGATGTCTCAACTTTGCTTTGAATGTATTGTTTTAGAACATTCAGCTTGAATAAATCCAGTGCATCAGAATGCCTGCGGCTACAGCTACGTTTAATGATTCAGCACTGCCTTTCCCCTTTATACTAATACGCTCATCAGCAGCGCGCAGGAGTATTTCACTCAAGCCTTGGGCTTCATTTCCCATTAAGAGCAGTCCTTCATTTCCTGCTTTCACTCCCGAAATGTCTTTATCTGACATGGCAGTCGCAAACATCGGAATTTCATTGGCCTTGCATTGAGCTATGAGTTCTTCAGCTTCCATACTGATGATGGGGACTCTGAAAATGGCGCCCATGCTGGCTTGAATGACCTTTTGATTATATCCCTCTACACTATCAGGGCTGCAGATAACTTGATCCATCCCAAACCAATCTGCTATACGCAAAACAGTACCTAGATTTCCTGGGTCACGAAGACGATCCATATAGATGTTCCATTTTCCCTTCAAGATCCTCCCAGAGTTCACATTTTTAGGCATAGCGATTTCTGCTACAGCTTCTTTGGGATTTTTCAGTTCGCAGATTTGGTCCAGTTCTTTTTCATTGATCAAGGTCAATGGAATACCCAGTCGTTCAGCTTCTTGACATCCTTTCCAGGACTCAAGGGCGAAGATTTCTCTTATATCTGCTTTACTTCGCATCGCCTCCAATACTAATTTGTCCCCTTCGGCTAAAAACTTGTTTCTTGCCGAACGGTACTTTTTTTGATGTACTGAAGTCAATTCCTTTATTCGTCCTTTGCTCAACATATTATTTTCGTGCGTGCTGGCAGCTAAAGTACATCCTTACTCAGATATGATCATCCGATCCATGGCATTACTGTGCCTGATTATGATGATGTTCTCTTGCAGCCCTACACGCAGGTTGGCGGAAGGGCAGTATTTGCTCGAGAAAAATACGATTCAGAATGAACCTTCTAGATTGAGTAAGGATGAACTGAATGCTATCGTCATCCAACAACCTAATAGAAAAATTCTTCCTTTTCTTCGCTTTCACTTGCAGATGTTCAACTTGCCCACCGAAGAAGGTCTGAAAAAAGCAAGAGTCAGGAAAGACCTGCGTTGGGAAAAAAAGAATGAACGAAGATTGGCCAAAGGCAAGGAGCCTAAGCCTAGCAAGAGGACGAGCCGAGAATGGATGAGAGAAGTAGTAGGAGAAGCGCCTGCAATTGTAGATACATTCTTGATATCTTCTAGTGCCCGTCAACTTTCGACCTATCTGGTGAAGAAGGGATACTTCAAGAATACAGTTCAAGACTCGGTCATATACAGTAGTGCTCAAAACAAGAGGGCCAAGGTCATCTATCGCATGACATGGGAAGAGCCCTATAT
>CALFHF010000111.1 GCA_937875855.1 uncultured Flavobacteriales bacterium | reverse complement strand
AATGGAGATGGTCAAGACTTTATGGTTCAGACTGGTGACCCACTAGGAAAGGGGATTGGAGGTCCTGGATATAAGTTCCAAGATGAATTCGTTCCTGAATTGAAGCATGACAAGCCAGGTGTCCTTTCTATGGCTAATTCAGGCCCATATACGAATGGAAGCCAGATTTTCATCACTATCGTTCCTACTCCTTGGTTAGACGGTAAACACACCATCTTTGGTCATGTGATTTCAGGACAAGATATCGTGGATTCAACACTTGGTGGTGATGTCATGAAGAAAGTAGAGATCATCAGAGAAGGAAAAGCAGCGAAAGAATTCGATGCTGGAGCCATTTTTAAGGAGAAAGCAGTCCTTCGTTAATTTGAAATAGTATTTGAAATCAGCCCTTCTGGAAACAGAAGGGCTTTTTTAATGTCATTTTCTGAATTGCTTAGTGAAGCTATTTCGCATTACCTTCATGCAATTGATCCATAATAATCTATGAAACTACATCTACTTTCCATCGCTCTTGTATCATGTTTTTCCATTGCTGATGCGCAGATTAGTATAAATCAGAATCATATGCCCAGTGCGAATGAACAGTTTAATTACAGACTGACTGGAGTGCTTCCAGGTAGCGTGGATCCGGCTGCCACAGGAGAGGGAATGACTTGGGATTACAGCGCACTAGACCAAGGATTAGCAATGGTAGACAGTTTTTTCACAGTGGGATCAGCACCGTTTACGTATCAGATTTTCTTCAATAATCAGCTCTTCTATCCTAATTACAAGGCTGATTATGCCCGCAGGGATGCTGATGTGAACTTCGGGTTAGTGAATCTAACAAACACCTTTGTTTTCTATAAGAACAATGCTCAAGGCCTAAGGAATTTAGGGTATGGCGCTGAGGTAAATGGTATTCCGACACCCGTTCAGAATGACCCAATAGACTATATCTATGAGTTTCCGCTGAACTATCAAGATGCATTTACAGGTCATTCGGAAAGCGAAGTAGCTATTCCTACCTTAGGTTATTTCCACAGGAGTTTAGATCGTTCTACGATTGTAGAAGGCTATGGCACATTGAACTTACCAGGAGTGAGTTATGAGGTGTTAAAAGTGAAAGTGATTCTTAATGCTTCTGACAGTATTTACATTGAGCAGTTCGGTTCAGGGTTTAACATTGACCAACCTGAAGAAACTATTTATCAATGGCTTGCTACAGAGCACATAGAGCCAGTATTGGAAATCAGTCAGCAAATAGGATTCGGTTATTCAGTGCGTTATCTGAGCCCTATAGTGAGCAGCGTGATGGAAGAAGAGGCAGTTATATTCAATTTATCACCGGTTCCTGCGAATGGTACCTTACGTGTTGAAATTGTAAATCAAGGAGCCTATTCCTATGAAATTATAGACATGACTGGAAAGGTATTAGAGAGCGAAAGAATTCCAGAAGGAATGTTGACTCATCTTATTTCAGTGGGGACAATGATCCAAGGAGTATACCTCATTACACTTTCTGACCAGAACACGGGCGTTAAGTATTTAAGAACCTTCATAAAGGAATAAAAAAAAGGCCAGCCCATAACCAGTCGCTCTGTCAAAGAGAAGCAGAAGAAGGTCAATCCCAATCAATGCAAAATAGCTTGCAACTTCCAAGACGAGTCTCACCATTAAAAATCTGTACCACCTAGGTTCCTTTCTCTAGTTTTTTCCTGGTTTATAAGAGAGTTCGACTCTTTTAGTCTGCTCCATATATTCCAGATAGAGGGGAGATGCTCTCATAGATTACAACAGTATCATCATTAATGATTTTTGTCATACGTGAATCTGTCTGGTCTATGATTTTACCATCTGTGGAATACAACAGGAACCGAACAGACTGTGGAACACCTGATGCCACATCAAAACCAACTTCTAGTTTCTTGGTTCTTCTTGCAACCACTGTCAACTTTTCCTTTCTACCTTATTCTTGCACTGAGTTCCATGTTTTCTCTAGTAAGTGCTTTGGCTAACTATATGTTGGCCTGCAGTTCAGATTTCTATTTGTTCAAATAAACAGTAGATGCCACTCATATTTCCTTCTCTCAGTCTCGCCAGCTCATCATTCA
>CALFHF010000110.1 GCA_937875855.1 uncultured Flavobacteriales bacterium | reverse complement strand
TGACTTCCTGTAGAGTGGCCAGAGCTTCCTCCTAATCCTACAGTTTCGCCTGCCATTACGGTATCTCCAGGAACTACTTTAAGACGATGTAGATGAGCATAATATGTTTCAAGACCATTATAATGGCGTACCACAACTAATCGTCCGAATCCTCCTGCCCAGCCTGCAAAACGAACGACACCAGCAAAGGCTGATCCTACTGGATCCCATACTTCTAAGTCCAAGTCGTACCCGTTATGATTTCGGCCATCTCTCCAGCCGAATTTCGATGTAACAATATTATCTACTGGATGAGCATAGTTCCAACCATCCTTATCCGCAGTGAGCAATAAAGTCAAGCTGCTGTCCTTCGCTGTGAGGCTTCGGTCATAAGGATTTGGCAGGGTAGTATTCCAAGAATTGTAAAAGAAATTAGCTGGATATGGGCTTCCATCATCAGGAATAGCATAAATATCACTCTCTACGATGTTGCTGAATTCGTCTTTTGCGATCTGGAAATTGATTTCATTTATCAAGGCAAAGGGGATCTCTTCTAGGCTAAAAAGAGAATCTATGAGCGATACTAGTTCTGCTTCTGATCGTTTTTGAACAGATAAAGTGACGTGAATAAGATGTTTCAGATTAGGATCTATGTCCTCTAGATGTTGGACTGAATCGACTAGTTGTAGAAAGCTAGAACTGTGGCCGTTCTGAGCTATCTGAAGGTTGTCCATGTTATAAATGACTACGGCACGCGCGGTGTCCTTTCCTCCGTCTCCATCATTCGCTTGAACTCCGAAAGTGACTAGTAAAAATGCGATTAGAACTGAAAATCCTGGTTGAATGGATTTCAGCAGATTTGTAGGTATGATCCCCCGATTCATATGCTCTAAACAATAGTTATGTATTGTAAACGAGCCATAGCAAAGGAAAGTTTCGTTTTTAGCCTTCTAAAAGCTCAAGCTCTTTAAGTTTGGCCTCCCAATCTTTATATCGCATTTCTTGGTTTTTTTGGAACTCCTTGAAATCGTCAAGAATTTTTTCGGACCTTTCAGCGTCAGAGTAATCTAGATGTGCCAATTCTTCATTGCGTTTAGTTAACTCCTGATCCTTCTCAGCTATTTCAATTTCTAGCTTCTGAATGTGATTCTGTATACGCTTGATATTTTTATCCTTTTCCTTCTTATCTGCGTGGCTTAGTTCCTCTATCGGAATAGCTTGAACTTTTGCTTTAATCTGATCAGCTGATTTCTTCATGCTGCTCTCTTGCTCATAAGCAGCTATGCTGCGGGCACGTTTTTCTTCTAGGAATTCATAAATATCTCCTACGAAGTGTTTCAAACCTGCTGATTTCAGTTCGAAAATGTCTTTGGCTAGGCCATGCAAGAAGTTACGGTCATGCGAGACTAGAATAAGTGTACCGTCATAGTTTTTCAAGGCTTGTTTTAATACTTCCTTCGAAGCCAAGTCCAAGTGATTTGTAGGCTCGTCCATTATGAGCAAATTATGGGGCTGTAGAAGGAGCTTGCAAATAGCTAGCCTTGTGCGCTCTCCTCCTGATAGAACAGATACTTTCTTGTCAATATCGTCACCTCCAAAAAGGAAACTTCCAAGGATATTTCTGATTTGTGTGCGAATATCCCCTACTGCCTCATCGTCTATAGTCTCGAAAACGGTCTTGGATTCATCTAGTTTCTCGGCTTCATCTTGAGCGAAATAACCCATGCTCACCTTATGACCCAGCTCGAAATGCCCTTCGTGACTCTCTTGGCCGGTCAGAACTTTAAGCAATGTGGTTTTTCCTACTCCGTTCTTTCCTACAAGGGCAATCTTAATTCCTTTGGGAAGAATTAAATCTAGTCCTTTAAAAATTTGATTATTACCATACGCCTTGCTTAGTCCTTCTGCCTTTACGACCACTTTTCCTGAATGTGGGGCGGGGGGAAACTTGATGCTTATCTTGGTCTTATCAAAGTCATCTACTTCAATAATTTCAAGCTTATCTAATTTCTTGATTAAGCCCTGAGCGAAAGAAGCTTTGTTTTTCTTGGCCCTGAATTTATTGATGAGAATTTTAGTCTCCTCTATGTACTTCTGCTGATTAATAGCAGCAGCTTTCATACGTTCTAGCTCATCAGTACGCTGAATGAGGTAGTTGGAGTAGTTGAACTTATAATCGTAAATCTTACCGTTAGAAATTTCAATGGTTCTCTTCGTGATGTTGTCCAAGAAATCCTTGTCGTGAGAAATAAGCATCACAGCTCCCTGATGGTCTATCAGGAATGACTCAAGCCATTCTATACTCTCTATGTCTAAGTGATTCGTGGGCTCATCAAGGAGCATGATATCAGGAGCGCCTAGGAGGATTTTAGCTAGTTCAACTCGCATTTTCCATCCTCCTGAAAACGTGGACATAGCACGGGTTAATTCTTCTTGCTCAAAGCCTAATCCTTTCAAAACTCGCTCCGCTCTTTCTTGACTTGAATCACCATCCATCATGGTTACTCTATCATTAAGCTCAGTGAGTTCTTGTATGATTTTCATGTATCCATCAGACTCGTAATCTGTGCGCTCATTGAGCTCTACATTGATCTCTTCAAGACGCGCTTGGAATCTGTTTAACTCAGCAAAAGCAGAAGTCGCTTCTTCGAGAATACTCACGTTCTCGTTATGCTTCATCTGCTGAGGGAGATATCCTACTTTCTTCCCTTTAGGAATACTTACTAGACCTGAAGTTGCATTGGAGATTCCTGCAATGGTCTTCATCAAAGTTGACTTACCCGCACCGTTCTTCCCGGTGAGACCAATCCTGTCTTTCTCACTCACAAAAAAGGAGATGCCGTCAAATAAGGCTCTGTCTCCATATATCACACTCAGGTTATGTACCGTGACCATAAAATCAATTCGTTTTCAAATATCCAATGAAAGCCAACACCAAGGCTCCTAAAAACAAGAAGAGGATGAGGTTTCGTAAAATGGGGTCATTAATAAATCTCCCACGATGTCTGCCCATGGCGAGATTGTTTAAAATCTTTACCCGCTCTGAGTCTCTTCTTTTTACTGCATAGAGGTATCTTTTCTTCTCACCACTCTCTGACACGTCTTTCTCAAAGAAAATTCCTTCCTGAGACAAACTGTCTTCAAAACTCACAGCCATTTCATAGGTCCCGAAGAAGAAGACCATATACCGCGCATCCGTAGGATGTGCTCTATAATTTGTAAGATCAATCAGGGACATGTCAGTCGTGCTTCCAGGTGCTGATGTATTCTATGGGCTTACGCTGACCTTTGGGCCATTCTCCTTTCGGATATCCTAAATAGATCAATCCAAGAATCTTCGTTTCCTTTTCAAACCCAAAGAATTCGGTATGACCTCGGTCATAAAGGAACTTAGGCGTAGACCAGAAAAAGGCTAATCCTTGGGCCGTGGCAGTGAGATGCATGTTCTGCACAGCACAGGCGACAGCTTCTATTTCTTCCATTTCAGGAATCTTGCCCTTGGGGTCAGGACTCATCCCAATAGCGATAACTGCCGATGAGCGTAATGGGCGTTCTTGCAGTCTTGAGAATTTCATTTCATTAACTGCTTCTCCTGAGATCTGCTTATAGGAATCAGATAGATAGTCAGAAAGCCGAGTTAAAGCTCCATCCATCATTACTGTGAAGCGCCAAGGCTGAGTCAATCCGTGACTTGGAGCCCAGATGGCATTGTTAAGCAGAACCTCTATCTGTTCCTTATGCACTTTACGATCCGAGAAAAATTCAGGGTAAATCGTTCTGCGATCTTTGATGATAGTCGTGATTTCACTGAGATTATGCCTCATCTCTTCCACTTTATATTACAACCCATACTTGGGTATTGAGGTAATGTCATTTCCTTCCCTTGGGTCATCATGTTGATGGCTGCGCGCATATCCTTACCTGTTACTGGAACTCCTGAATTAGGCCTGCTTTCGTCTAATCTTCCTCTATAAACGCAGAGCTCGTTTTCATCAAATAGCATGAAATCTGGAGTACAAGCTGCATTATATTCCTTTGCAATCTCTTGACTTTCATCATAGAGATATGGGAAAGGAAACTTTTCTTTCAAGGCCAATTCTTTCATCCTCTCAGGAGCATCGTCAGGATAATTGACGACATCATTACTGGAAATGGCGACAAAACCAACACCTTTTTTTAAATAATCATTGGCCAATAAAATCAACTCACTTCTCACATGAATCACATATGGACAATGGTTACAGATAAACATAACCAAAGTCCCTTTTTCTCCGCGTACATCAGAATAGGACAGCTTCGCTCCACTGATGACATCAGTGAGTATGAAGGAAGGAGCATTAAATCCAAGTGGAATAGAAGTAGTAGGAGTGAGTGACATAGCGATAATTCGAGGCGCGAAGGTAAGGAATAGCGACCATTGAAGCGTAAGGGTTGAAAAAAATCTAACTCAATATTTTCTAGGTAAAAGGCAATCCCTACCTTGATCCCATCATAGCCGTTAGGCTTTATATGACGATATCATGAAGACTTTTTTAATCACAGGTGCTGGAACAGGAATAGGAGCTGCAGCAGCGAAACACCTTGCTGGTCATGGCGCCACTGTCATCCTCGCAGGTAGACGGGCAAATGCTCTTGAGGAGGTACTCAAAACTTTACCCGGCAAAGGTCACGGATTGATGCCTGTGGATGTGTCTGATAAAAAGGCACTGAATGTCGCTCTGAAAGAAGTCATGGGAGATAATGCCTTAGATGGTGTTTTTGCTAATGCCGGCATAGGTGGTGAAAATAGATACGGTGAGAGTGATCGTTGGGCTGAGATTATCGACATCAATCTCTCAGGTTCATATTATACAGCCATGGAATGTCTACCCTACCTTAAGAGGTCAAAGGAGAAATATCGTAATCTGGTCATCTCCAGTTCTTGCTTGGCTCGATTCGGAGTTCCATACTATACAGCATACTGCGCCAGCAAAACCGGTGTGACGGGACTTACTAGAGCCTTAGCTGTGGAATTAGCTCCGAGCAGAATCTTAGTTAATGCCATACTTCCTGGCTGGGTCAATACTGAAATGGCCCGTGCTGGTATCCAAAAGCTTGCAGACCACACTCATAAACCCTACGAGAAGGCCCTTAAGGAACAGTTAGGCTTTCTTCCTCTTCAGAAGATGAGCGAACCTGATGAGATAGCTGCCTTGGTAGGATTTCTTTTTAGTAACGTACAGACATCGATTACAGGACAGTGTATAGACATCAATAATGGCAGCCACATGATATGAGGCCAGCTGGTCAAGTAGACAAGCGGTTTCTTATGGGTATGGCGGTACTCACCTTGGTGGGGTTCCCGCTCATAGGGATGGCTATAGTCAAGATTTTTTCGCATTTCCCCATTCAGATAATGATGCGTCAGCGGGTATCCGTAGTACAACAAATTGCTATTGGAATCCCTATTGGTCTGGCCATGGGGATGATCTCCCATTACATCTCAGAACTCCGTTGGATTAGACCTAGTACTATAAAGTATGCTAGAAGATTACAGAATTTCGAGCTCAATAGAATAGACATGATTCTCATCTCTATATGTGCGGGATTCGGTGAAGAACTTCTGTTTAGAGGAGCAATTCAAATTTTTTGGGGAATATGGCCTACGGCCATTGTATTCGTAGCCATACATGGGTACCTAAATCCAAAAGACATGCGTATCAGTGCCTATGGCCTCATGATGACTGTATTCATTGGAATTATGGGTTATATGATGGAGTACTGGGGAATATGGTCCGCCATAGCTGCACATGCCATGATAGATATGGTATTGTTATTGCGCATGAAAGATTGAGTTAAGGGATGTGAAATCTCTTCCGCTGAATGCGAGATGATTAGAAGTCCTTATTTACTTTGAATCCTGATTAAGCCACTATGTATCTTTTCAAATACGCTCTACTTTCTGTTATCATACTGTTCTCTTGTACAAGTGCGACAGCCCCTGATCAAAATATGCCTTCTAGATCGTTAGAAAGGAGCAAAGAATTCGATGCTTATTGGTATGCAGGACAAGCTGAAATCACTACGTATGATCTTGAACAAGTGCGCTATGGTGAGCTTCGTCAAGGAAAAAGTATTCTTGTTTTCGTGACAGAAGAAATGCTTTTGGAAAAACAAGTGAAAAAGGAAACAAGCACTACAGAAGCCAGTGTCTCGGTCTTAAAGCTGAATAAAATAGACCGGTTTACTACAGGCATCTACGATTATTCTATGATGCTTTCTACGTTCACACCTGTCGATCAATTGACCTATCCTTATGTCGTTAAAACTGCATTCTCTTCTCAGGATTGGTGCGGACAGTCTTTCATGCAAATCAATTGGAAAGGGGCTGGATATCAAACCTTATTGCACTCCTACTTTGAAAACGAAGGAGACAAGTCTAGCAGATTACCTGATGTGTGGGTAGAGGATGCATTATGGACATTGGCTAGACTAGATCCTCGCATGTTACCTCAAAGTGATTTCGAAATCATTCCGTCTTCAGCGAATCTTCGCATGTCTCATTTACCATGGATAGCGATGATGGCCAAAGGTCAATTAACAC
>CALFHF010000109.1 GCA_937875855.1 uncultured Flavobacteriales bacterium | reverse complement strand
ATAGGAATAGCGACCACATAATATCCTCTTGCCTAGACCAAGTTCTGAACCACGAATCAGGTTGATGATAAGCTCCTTGATGTTTATTCTCTACAACATCTTATCTGGACTCCAGTATGTGAAGATCTATCTCTTTGAGTATTTCGTTGAACTCAGCTGATTGATTTTCATCAGGCATTGAACGAAGACTTACCTGCCCTATGCTCACTTTCTCAAATGGCAGTGGAATGGACTTGAGTATGTCTTTGACAGAGAGCACACAGCGATGGCATACCATGCCTGATATGGAATAGTCATAGGCCATCGCTCAGCTCTTGTTTAATTTATTCTTTAATCAATCGTTCTGTGCTGAATCCAAGTTTGCTTTGAATCCTCACTTCGAATAATCCTGAAGGAAGATGTGTCAAATCAATGGTTCTGAAATCAGAATTCATCACTTCATCTAGTACCTTTCTTCCTTGAGCATCATAAACACTAAATCCAAGTATCTGCCCAGCATTAATAGAATGCAGATTGAATATTCCTGTGCTTGGATTAGGATATAGGTTATACTCAGCCACTATTTCATTCACTCCAAGAGGAGCTGAGGTAAGAACATTTACCGCATCTGTGTCATAGTCAACAAACCAGATTCTGCCATCAGGACCAATTTTGACTCCTTGGACACTGCTCAGACTTGTAGGTATAGTATGCATGAGCTGCGCTGGCATTATACTGATATCATAGATTGAAATCTCTCCATTCTCATAATCACTAAGAATCAAGCGATCATCTATCACATCAATTCCAGAAGGCTTATTCAAACCAGATATGACCAATTCCTGTGTATATCCCGTGTACTCCGTGTACTCTGCAACAGGTTCTGGATTTGGATAATTAGGAGCTCCACCCATATCTGATCCTGTATTGATATCAATACGTATTACTCTTCCATTTCCATGATCTACCACGTATAGCCATTGAGCATTTTTATCCAACACTAGGTGACTTACAATCTGATCATTTGCATCTTTAGTAACGGTGTCATCAGAATATCTTCGAATGATAGCATCTCCATGATCATCGTTTCCTGGACCATGATCTTCTTGAAAATCATATCGAACGATGTCGCTTGTATATCCATCAAAAACCCAGAAAACATTATCAATCTCAGCAGCTATTCCTTGACATTCAGGAGATGCATGTAGCATATCCAGATGGCTACCATTTCCTCCGCTGTCCTCAGCGTATATTGACATATCACTTGACCATAAAGCTGGTCCGGTATAGGCTGCTCCTCCATTATGGTTTGCATCGTAGACTCCAGGAGAATTTGCCCAATTACCATTCTGACTAAAGGCAATTCCTGTAGGCAAGGACATGAAGTGCCAAGCATTTCCGTCTTGTTTATAAATAGAAGTCTGTCCTGCTTCACCAGCATTATAAATAGTCACGGTGCTTCCGCCTGAAGCTTCTGTTCCTTTATTAGTGACCCAAAGTTCATTGTTAGTAAGCACAGGATGGAAATCCAAATCCGTTGGTCTGTTTACTTGCTGTGAAGGACCTGCAACCTGCTCCATCATGAACCCAGCTCCGATGTATGTATCAATTATATTAGGAATACCCGGTCCAGCTTCAAAGACCTTAGTCAAGGTATCATTGGATGTATTCTCATCTGCTATGCTGCCATCTAGTTGATCTGCCCATATCTGAAGTGTATAGACTCCAAATTCTGTTACGTCCAGGGAAACACTATGGGTAGCCGATTCAGTCTGATAATTCCCTAGTGAGCCTGCCGCTATTGTTGAAGTAAATGTAGGGCCACCATTCACTGAATAATTCAAATCATAACTGCTTATTGCATTAGTTCCTGCATTGAAGACGTGACACTCCAACAGGTATGATCCAAATTCTACATAGCTGTTCATGTTCACACTAAACACACTTAAATCATGTCCTGAAGGCTCCGTAGCTATGAAAGAATACGTTCCTCCTAATCCAATTCCATCTAGAGTAATTGTCTGAAATCCATTCACTACTACATCAAAGCTGAATCCACCATCTCCCCAATCATCAATAAAGTGCAAGGCAAAATCAGTATTCTCTGATAGACACCAGGGTCCCTCTGTAATGGTCTGATTATTTCCGTAACCACCTGGGGTCTGACTCTGATCACCAGCTCCATTGCATCCCACTGCAGTATTCCCTCCAGATGCAATAGTATTCGTGCCGCATGGATCACCACTTGGTGTGATTTCCCAATAGCCTTCGTAGCCATAATTATCAGTATGTACGATAAGTTCAATCTCAACCTCGCCAGCCGCACATTGTGCCTGACCAAGAATTGAAAAAAAGGTAATACAGATTGCTGTTATTATTTTATTCATTTTGTATTGTTTTCAGAATCAGATGATTCTTGATTTAGTGATACTTCTTAAGATCAGAATGGATCAGAGAAAGCAGGATTCGTTAAAAATGTTTGATCGGTCAATGTCTTCAGGAAATTCACCAAGTCGATTTTATCTTGCTCTGAGAGCATAAGCCCGGTTGCTTGTGTATTAGCAATTGCTGGATCCACAGTAGATGAAAGCTGAATACCCTCATTATAATGATCTACCACTTGTTCTAGCGTAGTGAATCTACCTGCGTGCATATAAGGAGCTGAATACTCAATGTTCCTGAGCGTAGGTACTTTGAACTTCGCACGGTCTGCGTCATTCTCTGTATGATCATATCGACCCATATCTGTAAACTCTGCATCGGTATCTAAGCCATTGTTCATGTATTGATCATTCTCAAAATTAAATCCTGAATGACAATGCGCACAGTCAGCACCTGAAAATTCTGAAAAAAATGGATTGTATTCTGCAAAGAATAAAGCCCTACCGTTTTCTTCACTGTCAGTAAGTGTAGCCGTTCCCGCTAGGAATCTATCGTATTTAGAATCGTTGGAGACTAACGTTGTCATGAACTGTTCCATAGCCAGACCCATGCGGTCTGATGTAATCTGATCATCACCAAAGGCTCTGATGAACTGATCTTTATAGGATTGGTCAAGGGATAGTTTAGCAACCACATTATCCAAGCTCTCTGCCATCTCTACGGGATTTTGGATGGGTTGTAAGGACTGATGCCTCATGGTAGGTGAGCGACCATCCCAGAAAAATCCGTTGGTATTCCATACAAGATTAACCACTTCCATAGTCTGGCGTCCTCCTAAATCACCAAAACTTCCCTCACTGAACTGAGCCGTATCAGAGAATGCTTCTGACTGCCTGTGACAACTTGCACAACTCTGATTATCCAATGCCGAAAGCCTATTTTCATAGAACAACATCCTTCCTAGAAATACTTTGGCTTGAGTCAATTGGTTATCCTCAGGGATATTCGGGTCTGGAAAAACACCATATTCCAATGTGTATGGGGTGGAATCGTAGCCCACAGGGTCAGCCATTGGATTTTCTGGATTCTTTTTGCAGGCAGATAAAATAACCAGGATCAACAGTACAAGAAAGAATGTATTCTTCATATTCTAATAGGTATGGCTGCTAAACTTCTCCACGAAGGATGGGTCATTTAGGCTCATTAAAAAGGCTAATAATTGTTGTTTTTCCCTTGCAGAAAAATGCAAAGGTTCAAGTTCATTGGATAAATTCTTTGTAGGTTGAATGCCTTCGCTATAATGTTCGATTACTGACTCCAAGTCAGCGATAGATCCATCATGCATATAAGGAGCTGAGTACGAAAGATTGCGTAGAGAAGGAACTTTGAATCTATCTCTGTCCGTTTCTAATTCTGAAAAACGGATTCTACCTGAATCAGCATATTGGACATAAAGTCCATTATTCTCAAACCCATAATCGGTGAAATTAAATCCTCCATGACAGGAACTGCATCGCGCTCGCTCGCTGAAGAAGAGGTCCATTCCTTCTTTTTCCAAATCATTTAAGGCATTCTTCTTTCCTTGAAACGTATACTGATCATAAGGGCTATTTCCACTGATGAAACTGCGCTGATAATTAGCCAAGGCTCTTGTGATGACAAAGGAATCTGGAACTCTATCATATGCGGCCCGACTCATCTTAGTGTAGCTAGAATCCTGAGCCATACGTTCAGCTATGATGAGGATGTTAGTGTCGAATTCATTGTGCTCTTGTATAGGCACCAGGATGTGCATTTCTAATGTGGGTACTCCTCCATCTCTGGTGAAATACGGATGATAGGCTACATTGGTTAGACTGGGCGCATTCCTTTTTCCAGCAGCAGAATCTACGCCAGGACTTAATGGAACACTGTCTGAAAAGGCCAGATGAGGAGCATGACATGAGGAGCAAGAAATGCTGAGGTCACGGCTCATGATGGGGTCAAAAAACAATTTTTTTCCAAGCTCCCAACGTGCTTGTGTAGGCTCATTTCCTGCGGGATATGCTACCTCAGGAAAGCCTGCAGGAATATCTGGTTCATGGTAGCCAGGGCCTCCATCCGTGGAGACCCTGAACGCCCATGAAACAATCAATAGCACTATGAAAAAAACCTTTTTCAATTTTTCTTATTCCACCACCCAACGGATGCTGGTCAATACTTCATTAGAAGACATAAGATTGATCATATAAATCCCACTTCCCATAGTTGGAAGATCCATTACTCCTTGATTCACTGAAACACGTTCTTGTGCAACTGTTTTTCCAGTTATATCAATTATAGAAAGACTGTATTTCATTCCTTGTGGAAGCTCAACTTTCAACCTTGCTTGTGATGAACTCGGATTAGGAGTCACCACTAAACTGCTTGAAAAGTCAAATTCAGGAATGGAAGTAACAGTTCCTGCAGTGAATACATCCGTACTGAAATTCTGAAGTAGCGGAATAGATACTCCTGAAGTTGAGTGATTGATAATTCCAGAGCTCACATCGATTCCATCCAAGGCTTGGACGTAATCGGCATTCAAAGGAATCACCACTGTACCATCTACCATCGTTGAACTAACGGTCACATTAGTCTGGAAGTAGTTATTATCTCCCAAGGCATGAATCTGATACAGATTAGCAGGTGAACTTGCCCCCGCATTTCCTTCCATAGCTACGAAACGATAACCGCTAGACCAACCCCAGTGCATAGATGGGTTTTGCGGAGACAGTGGACTGCTAGATGGCCAAGCCGCAGGATCGTTGTGGTTCACCTCCTGTCCAACACCTACATAAAATGAAACTGCTTCAACTTGATCTATCTGCCATAATCCTAGGTCGAAATCCCCAGTTCCATTGGCATTTACAAGAATCCAAACATCCTCAATTGCTGTGTTCATTCCACCATCATGCGTGATTTCAATGTCAGAGATATAATACTGCAAGCGCGTTACATTGAAAACGTAGGAATCCTGACTCGCTTGTTGGTTCAATGCAAATTCTGAAGCTCCCAATCGATGATCTATATTCAGCTGAATAGAATTCTGTGCCATCGCAGTCATACAAAGTACGATGAGCGATAAAAAGGATAATGTTCTTTTCATAATGTTTAAAATTTAAAAGATTAGTCTATTTGTTCATTAAGGACATAGTCCATACCACAGGTAGGACAGGTTCCAGCTTCTTCAGATCCGCTTCCTTCGCAATGCATAGGGCACACGTATGTAGAGGTGTATTCAGGGCCTTGCGCTTCTTCGCTGGCGCCTTTATCTGTGTAGGTGCACGAAGACAGGCCAGTGCCAATTAGCATTAGGACTAAAGCGACTTTTGAAATGATTTTTAACATGATATAAGGGTATTAAGATGAATGGATACTACATGCACTATGTGCTGAGTTCCATAATCAGACCCTGAAGATAGAGAAGAGAATGCCTCGGTCTACACTCCGTTCATCGGGTGGCGAAGAATTCTTTGCAGGGAAGATATTGCTTGAAATTTGTTCAACTTCTAGCTGGTTAAAGGGAAACTCAGCAATGCACTCCCACTTGAAATCCAAAGTCATGTGTTGAGAGAGACTATCTATGCCTTTCTGACAATAGCTTGATTCATAATCACAGCAAGATTTCTTCTGAACTGCATGTTCTGGTTGATCAGAGTCAGCATCGCTTCCTTGACAATTAGAAGCTGCTGCGTTAAGGCCTATGCTGAATATTTGTCCATTGCAGAAATGCACATCTATAGAC
>CALFHF010000108.1 GCA_937875855.1 uncultured Flavobacteriales bacterium | reverse complement strand
CTCTAACCAGCTGAGCTAAGGAGGAATATGTCTTGTCTTTTCCGCAGTGACCCTCTGATTAATTCCGCAAGTGCGGAACTCTAACCAGCTGAGCTAAGGAGGAATATTCTCTTTATTGGTTTCCACAACCATTTCTGTTTGCGGGCTGCAAAAATAGAAACCTTGGCACGAATAATCCAATAAATTTGCACTCCAATTAAAAAAAGCCTGATTATGAGCATAGTTAACGTAGGAACAGTAGCCTTTGACGCGATAGAAACTCCCTTTGGAAAAACAGACAAAATCGTTGGTGGTGCTGCTACTTACATCAGTTTAGCGGCTTCCTTTTTTCATTCTCCTGTCAAATTAGTCTCCGTAATCGGAGATGACTTCGATATGGAAATGTTGGATAAAATGAAGAAAATCGGAATAGAATTAGAAGGTCTGCAGATAAAAAAAGGCGAAAAATCCTTCTTTTGGTCGGGGAAATACCATTATGATCTCAATACAAGAGACACTTTAGTCACCGAATTGAATGTTCTTGAGCATTTCAAGCCTGTACTTCCTGAAAGTTATAAGGACTGTGAATACCTGATGCTAGGAAATCTTGCCCCAGCGGTGCAGATGAGTGTATTAGATCAGCTTCCAAAAAGGCCAAAACTGGTTGTTCTTGACACCATGAACTTCTGGATGGACATTGCAATGGATGACTTAAAGAAGGTCATTGCTCGATGTGATGTGCTTAGTATCAATGATGAAGAAGCCAGACAGTTGACAGGAATGTATTCCCTGGTGTCTGCCGCAAACAAGATATTGCAAATGGGCCCGCGCTACTTGATCATCAAGAAAGGAGAGCATGGAGCGCTGTTATTCGGTGAGAACGAGATGTTCTACGCACCAGCTATGCCGCTTGAGCAAGTAGTAGATCCTACAGGAGCCGGAGATACTTTCGCAGGAGGACTTCTTGGTTATATCGCTTCTAAGGATGATATCAGCTTTGAGAATATGAAGCGTGCGGTAATCGCAGGTTCTGCTTTGGCTTCCTTCACGGTGGAGAAATTCGGGACTCAGCGTTTGTTGGAAATCAGCCCTGAGATGATTTTGGGCAGAATGCAGAAATTCCAGAAATTAGTTCAAGCAGACCTTTGATTAACGGAAGATCAATATCCTGAAAGTCGTTCCTTTCCCTATTTCTGACCTCTTCACGAAG
Source organism: uncultured Flavobacteriales bacterium (assembly GCA_937875855.1). Lineage (GTDB taxonomy): Bacteria > Bacteroidota > Bacteroidia > Flavobacteriales_D > JABDKJ01 > JABDLZ01. The sequence continues at coordinate 7,977 of CALFHF010000108.1, read as the reverse complement.
ATTCGACCTACGTGGTAGTTCTCTATAATTCTCTTGGTCAAAGAGAGACCTAAGCCCCATCCTCTTTTCTTGGTCGTATAGCCTGGCTGAAATATGGTCTTATGCAGTTTAGAAGGAATCCCTGTGCCCGAATCGGTGATGTCTATAACCACTTGTTTTACTTCATCAGTTACGTTTATAGTCAAGTTTCCTTCGCCCTTCATTGCGTCTATAGCATTCTTGGACAAGTTCTCTATCACCCATGAGAACAGGGGTCTATTCATCATGGCATGAACAGGCCCATCAGGAGCGATGAATTCTATCTTCACTTTATTAGAGATTCTAGGGGTCAAGTAATTGACCGTTTCTTCGAGCAATTCTTTCACATCTTCCTGCTGCAAATCAGGCTTAGATCCTATTTTAGAAAACCTGTCAGCAATGGTCTCTAGGCGTCCCACGTCCTTGTTCAATTCAGAGATGGTCTCCTTGTCCACGCCTTTAATCTCAAGCAGGTTTACCCAAGCCATAAGTGAAGAGAGAGGCGTTCCTAGCTGATGCGCGGTTTCCTTGGCCAACCCTACCCACACTTGATTCTGTTCTGCCTTTCTGAACGTGCTGAAGAGCAAGTACGCGATGAAAAGGAAAAGCCCAATAACAATGAACTGAATGAAAGGAAAGTATTGTAATTGCCTCAGAACCAAAGAGTCTTCATAGAAAATATAATTCACATCCTCTCCTCCAAGTTCCACTTTGAGGGGGGTATTCATGGACTCCATGTCCTCAAGTAAAGCTTGCAATCCTGATGGGTCAGCAAGACGTTTAGGATCCACATTTCCTGCTTTCAGGACTGAGTCTCTGTTGGCATTCGTGAGAATAACAGGAACGGATGCACTGTTAATCACCGTTTCAGAGATAAAGGAATTGATAAGGTCATCCATGACACCTCTCAGGTCACTGAAAAGGCGAGAATCCTTGTAATAGAGGTATTGAGTCTCACCTTCTACAATCTGAACTTTCAGGGGCTCATAGAGGGTCTTCATCTCAGCAAGCTCAACCTTGAGCTGTTCTTCTTTGACATCAGTTCCGGTAATATTTCTCCAGAAGATGATCTGATCCTTCTCATCCAACACGATCATGGGGATGGTCGTATTATCCTGAATGACTCGGGTGATGAAGGTGTAGTCGTCTAATTCTTCATTGGTAATAACACGCATAGCCTCTGACCAGAGCGATACTTTCTTCTGCTCGTTTAGGGCTAATTCTTCGAAAAGGTCTTGGGTATATGAAACAAGGCTGGCTCGTTTCTCAATGGCTTCAGCCCAAAGCACAACTTTCTGACGTTCCTCATCGCCTACTTTCTGAACGATGTGATTAGAGTACCACATAGACACGCCTATGATGAGCAAGGCACTTATCAAAAGGAAAATCTTCCAGCGTTGTTTAGTGGAATATAGGCTCATCTAGGAATGGGTTCCGCTTAGGGCTCTCAAATATAAACCCCTTAACGACTAGAAGTCATCATCTATTACAATGACAGGCGCTTTCTTTACTTCTTCTTCAGACGTAGGGGTATTCCACCACTTCTTCTTTTTAGGGTCTACTGTGGAATTCGTGTTCTCTTTGGCTACGCTTTTATCAGCGCCTTCTTCTACTTCCAGAACGATGTCGTGCTTAGCTTCAGTCGAGTTATTCTTACGGCCGAGTGGGTCTTTGAAGAAATTCTTCACGTCATCCTTGGCTTGAGTCACGGCTTCTTTTCTGTTCTCCTTAGCCTTTCCCTTATCCATTTCTATGATGGGATTATCTACTGTGCCGTACATGCGCATGTTAATCACGTGCCCCAAGCCATCATCTTGAATGAGGAATTCAGGATTGTTTTTGTTAATCAAGACATCTCTCATATTAAAACTCACCGTGTAGTCTATGTCATTCTTAAAGGTTTGTTTACCAGAGATTAACACATCCATGGCATTATTGGCAATGAGCATTTCAGGTACCTGAATCTGCCCTGATTCTATGTGAATGGTGTTTCTGAGTTGCTTGAATTTCAGGTGGCGCATTTCCTTTTCAAGGTCCTCAATACGCACGAAGGAGCGTGTCATTTTCTGGTCCCGCATAGCCTTAATGATATCAACCATAGAAGGGTGTTGTATCAATTCCCCGTTTTCCAAAGTGATGTCAATATCAGAAACTATGCTGTTCATGGCCAATGACATAGAAGGGCTGAAATCTCCTTTGAAAGAAACGTGAGCATTCCCTTTTCCTTTGATCTGTTTATCGGTAATGAAGGTTTGTCCAAAGTGGTCGAACTGACGCAGAATCTCAGAGACATCCATGTTTCGTAGTTCACCTTCGGCAGACATAGTCCATGACTTATTCTCCTTTTGAACAAAGCTCAATGAGGCCAATAGATCTCCCTTACACGACTTGAAGGTGAGCGGCTTCAACCTGACCGTATTGCCCTTTAAGGCCAAGGATCCCTTCACTCCTTCAGCAGTGAAGTTGGCATATTGGAATGAAGCTAAATCTATTTCAAGCGCAAGGTCGATGTTAGATGGAATAGTGGCCTCTCCTCCTTCTTCTGAAGTGGAACTCGCTATGGCCCATTTTTCCCAATTGACCTTGTCTGAAATCACTTTGGACTTAATTCCAAGTGGTTTTTTCTCATCACTTAAATGCGCCAAAAGCCCGCTCATAGAGCCGCTTAATTCTATTTTACTTCCATTACAGATGAGGTTCAATGGGTCAAACAGAAGGTCATCTCCTTTCAGAAGAACTTCACCATTCAACTCACTGATCTGATATCCATCAACACCTATTCTGAAGGAAATGTCTTCTAAGGTCAAGGTCCCACGCATGCCTAGTGCAGTGGCATCAGAGCTGTTGAACCCCTCTTTGGGTATTTTCCCTTTCAGGTCTACGTTCAAAGAAAATTCCCCCGAAGCCTTGGTAAAAGGCGACTCTTCCATTAGAGCTAAGAAATCCTTCAATTCCCCATCAAGTTCAAGTCTGCCATCTGCCATGGGAGATTTAAGGTCCTTCACGACCCCTTTGAATGCTATGTGCCCGGCTGAAATCTCTCCTTTGGAATCTACGAGTGTAAGTACGTCTATTCCTCGTTCATCACGCTGATAGCGACCTTTAGCATAGATTTGAGATAATCGATCTGAACTGCTATTCAGTCCTACTTTTCCTTTTTTCAGTTCAAATTCTGCATCTACTACAGGGTAGGTTCCATTGCCGGTAATTCCTTTGATGTTCATAGTGAAGGAAAGGTCACCTGTAGTCTCATAAGCAGCTAATCCATCTTTGAAACTTGGCGGAAGCTCAGGAATGAGTTCGTGCAGTATAGCGCTAGAGGCCACTTGGAGATTCACCATCCACCCTTCCTTCGTATCATGAACTCGGCCTTCTAATTCAAAGTCCATCTTGCCCACTTTGATTACACTTTTCGCAAGACGCGTGTCTTTGCCATTCGTAGTAATGCGCATTTTTCCCTCATAGGCTACGCTGCGTTCTTCCACGTATACCGTGCCATCATAGCTCACAGAACTCTTCTCGGCCTTCAAGTCTGACTGAATCTCGATCCACTCATCTTTCATGTGCACCTGTAACACGGCATCCTGCACATGTGCTTGCAAGTCGAAGGTCAATTCATCATCTTTATAACTGTACTGCACATCATTCAAGGTGAATTCTTGAAGATCTATGGCCACCTCGTTTTGGCTCTCTTCGCTCTCTTTCCAGAAAATGTAATTCTCATTTCCTTTCGCATCGGAATGCATGCGCAAGGTGGCTTGACTCAGGCTAGCCTTATCTATCACATAGGTTCCGCTGATGATATCCCAAATGTCAAAATGCAAGGAAAGTTCTTTGGCCTGAACCAAGAATAGGGTACTGTCTAGTTTATCAGGAATGCTGAGGTCATGAAAACGAATGCTGGCTTGGGGGAAATGAGAGAGCAGGGAGAAGTCCATGCTGCTCACTTTGATGGGTACATCCAAGTTTTCATTAACACTGACGCGCACCTTGTCTAGGATCTCATCTTCAAAGAAGAAACCCAATCCAACCAAGGTGAAGACAAGAGCTAAGAAGCTGATGCCCACAATGATGATATAGCGTTTTATACGATTCAACAGTCCATTCCTAAGGAAGAAGGAAGGTAAGGTTCTGAGTATGTGTTCTATGTGCTTTTTCAAGGAGTATTCACCAACGAGATGTTAGCCTAGAACGATGGAAATAGGGGATTTATTCCATAGGAAGAAATGTCTTGGACCTAGGCGTTATTCCCCTTCAAAAACAGACATATCATAGAACAATGCACTATAGCTATCTTAGCCTCCTTCAAAAAAGTGCTTATGTCCATGACGTCCATCTTTCCTCATTCCAGCCCTGAACAATGGAAGGATAAGGTCATTGAAGAATTGAAAGGACAGCCCTTCGAAGACCTGATAGGAAAAAGTCAGGATGGATTGGAGCTATTACCTCTGTATACATCTAAGGATCGCAAAGGCCTGCACGGCATGCATGCACAACAGGCCTGGCAATGCCGCCAGGATTTCTGGGGCAAGAAAGAAGCTCCATTAAATGCCTTGATTCTAGAAGCCTTAGGCGCTTCAGTTTCCTCCATTGGACTTGATGATAGAGAGGGAAATGAGCTAGCAGCCTTGCTTAAAGAAGTGCAGTTAGATGTGATTTCCTTGCATCTCAAAACGGAGGAACCTGAGCGCAGTCTGTCTGATTTAAAAGCAATCATAGAGAAGCAGAAAATTCCCCTGGAGAACATTCATGGAAGCTTAGACCATGATCCTATAGGCGAAGCGATAGAGCGGGGATTCTGGAAAAACACTCCAGATGCTGATATGGATGCCGCCTTGAATTCTGCCAAAGAATGGCCAAGTTCCTTTGGAATAATAACGGTCAGGATGGACAGATTCCATTTGGCTGGAGCCACTTCAGGAAAGGAATTGCTGTATGGCTTGGCCAGCGCGAAGTGTTATTTAGATCGAGCTAAGGAATTAGGATTGGATCTAGACCGCATCGCTGCGGGCATCAGTTTTCACTTGGCTGTGGATACTGATTTCATAGAATCTATTTCCAAATGCATGGCCTTCAGAGTGCTTTGGGCTAACCTGCTCAACGCATACGGAGTAAAGAATAAAACCTGTCATCTCAGCGCCCGCACCTCAGGTTGGAGCATGGCCCCAGTCGATTTGGATACGAATTTATTAAGGACAAGCTCCATGGCTTTTTCTGCGATAGCAGGAGGATGTGATGAAGTGATTATAGCTCCACATGATGGGAATTGCGATGCTTTTTCCATGCGTATGGCACGTAATATTCAGCACCTTTTACGTCATGAATCGTACATGGATAAATTTCAGAACCCTGCGGAAGGAGCGTATCTCTTCGAGCATCTTGCAGGAGAGCTTGCCGATACCGTGTGGACAGCATTGAAACTCATTGAAGAAGGAAAAGGATTCCTCTCTTTGTTTGAAGAAGGCAAGATTCAGGCGGACATGAAAGCATCAGCTGAGGTTAAGGCCAAAGAAATTCTAAGTGCCCAACGCACTTGGCTTGGGGTCAATCTCTACGCTGCCAAAGACGAACAAAAACTCACAGACATTCATTGGACAGAAACTAAGGAAAGCGATTTTCCTGCTCTTTCTTTCCCCATATTTCAACTATCATGAGCACAGTGAGATTGGGAAAATTGGATTTGGGAATCTTGAGCACCGCTGCTTCAGGAAGTGACTCTTGGCCAAGCCCTGAGCAAGTAGATGTCCCACCTTATCGCAATCAAAAAGACTTGGAGGCCATTAGCCATGAAGGATATACAGCAGGCATAGCGCCTTATCTGCGCGGTCCTTATGCGTCCATGTATGCGGTGAGACCTTGGACGATACGTCAATACGCTGGGTTCAGTACGGCTGAGAAATCCAATGCTTTTTACCGTAGGAATTTGGCAGCGGGTCAGAAGGGACTTTCAGTGGCATTCGACCTGGCCACACACCGTGGCTACGACTCGGATCATCCACGCGTTCGCGGGGATGTCGGCATGGCCGGTGTGGCCATAGATTCGGTAGAGGATATGAAAATTCTCTTCGATGGAATTCCATTGGATAAGATGTCCGTCTCCATGACCATGAACGGAGCTGTGCTTCCCATTTTGGCGTTTTACATTGTTGCTGCTGAAGAGCAAGGCGTTTCTCCACAGGCGCTTTCGGGCACCATTCAGAATGACATTTTGAAGGAATTCATGGTGCGTAACACCTATATCTATCCGCCTTCACAAAGCATGCGCATCATCTCAGATATTTTCCGATTTACCTCGGAGAAGATGCCCAAGTACAACTCCATTTCCATCTCGGGCTATCACATGCAAGAGGCAGGCGCCACAGCTGACATAGAGCTAGCCTACACCCTCGCTGACGGGTTAGAATATGTGCGCACGGGAATCGCTTCAGGACTTGATATAGATGATTTTGCCCCGCGTTTGTCCTTCTTCTGGGCGGTGGGAATGAATCCCTTTATGGAGATAGCGAAGATGCGCGCAGCACGCATGTTGTGGGCTAGAATCATCAAGCAATTCAACCCGAAAATGGAGAAATCCATGGCCCTGCGTACACACTGCCAGACCAGCGGATGGAGCCTTACTGAACAAGATCCATATAACAATGTAGCCCGCACCTGTATTGAAGCCATGGCGGCAGTTTTTGGTGGAACACAATCTCTTCACACCAATGCACTGGACGAGGCCATCGCCCTGCCTTCTGATTTTTCTGCGAGGATTGCGAGGAACACGCAAGTGTATTTGCAAAAGGAAACAGGAATCACCCGAGCGGTAGATCCATGGGCCGGAAGCTATCACGTAGAGCGCCTCACCCATGACTTGATGGAACGCGCTTGGACATTGATAGAAGAAGTAGAAGGGCTAGGCGGAATGGCCAAAGCCATTGAAAAAGGACTTCCTAAAATGCGCATAGAAGAAGCGGCAACGCGCAAGCAGGCACGCATAGATTCAGGGAAGGATATCATCGTAGGAGTGAATCGCTATCAGGTGAGCGACCAAGGGCCATTGGACATTTTGGAAGTGGATAATACAGCGGTAAGAGAAGGGCAGATTCAGAGACTGAAAGAACTGCGTGAAAACAGAGACGAAGAAAAGGTAAAACAAACGCTGAAAGCCCTAGAAGCAGCAGCGCGAGCATCTCAAGATCCTGCGCTACAAAGCAAGGCGGGAAATCTCCTAGAATTGGCAGTAGATGCAGCGAAAGAACGCGCTACACTGGGAGAAATAAGCACAGCATTAGAGAACGCCTTTGGACGTTATAAAGCCAACACACGAGCGGTGAGCGGAGTATATTTGAAAGAGAATATGGAAGATAAAGATGTCATGAAAGCGCGCGCCATGGCCGATGATTTCGCGAGCAAAGAAGGAAGAAGACCTAGAATTCTAGTAGCGAAAATGGGCCAAGATGGACATGACCGCGGAGCGAAGATCATAGCGACTTCCTTCGCTGATTTAGGATTTGATGTAGACATAGGGCCGCTCTTCCAAACTCCCGCTGAAGTGGCAAAGCAAGCCATGGAGAATGACGTGCATATCCTAGGAATCTCCTCCTTGGCGGCAGGACATAAGACCTTGATTCCTGATGTGATTGCCGAGTTAAAAAAACTGGATTGCGCCCACATTATGATTATTGCAGGAGGAGTGATTCCAAAGCAGGACTATGATTTTCTGTTCAAAGCAGGGGTAGCAGCGGTCTTCGGCCCAGGAACCAAGATTCCTATGGCAGCGCAGGAGATATTAGGGAAGCTGAGTGAGTAAATTATGGAAGAATGTAGGGATTAATTCCATTTTCCCAGAACCTGAAAGCTCTTGTCCAATTAAAACTCCATTCCTCTATCTTCGCCCAGCGTGAAAAAACACATCCCTAATAGCATCACCATCCTGAACCTTATCTGCGGGGTGATGGCCTGCATAAGTGCCTTGGA
>CALFHF010000107.1 GCA_937875855.1 uncultured Flavobacteriales bacterium | reverse complement strand
GCGGGAAGACCTGTCCTAACATCAGATCAGACACCGTGGCAGGGCCTAGATAAAAAGGGCGCAGGAGCTAATCTTCCATTGGGAAATCCTGAGAGCTTTAAAGAAGCGATTCATAGCTATCTACTCATGTCTGACTCTGATTTTCAAACAGAATGCAAGGCCGCATATGCAATAGCTGAGGAGTTCTGTGGCGATAAGCGTATTATTGAACAAGCCAAAGCAGTATTTTTACCCTGATGCAGCAGACTGATCTTTCAATATTCAATAATTCCAATTACAATCCTGGTAACAAGCTGAAGATTCTTGTCTGGTATATCATTCTGAATGTATTCTTCATGAATCGATTATTCCCGTTCATGGCACCTAAGCAATGGCTGCTCCGGATTTTCGGGGCACAAGTAGGACAAGGCTTGATTATCAAGCCCAATGTCAATATTAAATATCCGTGGAATCTCATTATAGGTGACCATGTATGGATTGGAGAGAATGTCTGGATAGATAACTTGGACAAGGTGACCATAGGGTCGCACTGTTGTATCTCCCAAGGAGCTTTAATTCTTAGCGGGAACCATAATTACAAGAAAACCACGTTTGACTTAGTCACATTGCCTATCGTCATTAAAGAAGGCGTATGGATAGGAGCGAGGGCTACTGTAGTCCAAGGAATTACATGTAAGTCTCATTCGATTCTAAGTGTTGCTAGCGTTGCTACAAGTGATTTAGAAGAGTATACTATTTATCAAGGTGTACCGGCAGTGAAAGTGCGCGAAAGAGTAGTTGATAAGAAATGAAGGTTAGCATCATCACTGCAACATACAATAGCGCTTCCACCATTAAGGATACAATGGATTCAGTGCAGACTCAGGATTACCCAGACATCGAGCATATCATCGTAGATGGAAAGTCCACGGATGATACGCTGAAGATTCTGTCATCGTATGAAGCGCATATTTCTAATATGATCTCAGAGTCTGATCAAGGGATTTATGACGCTATGAATAAAGGTATCGCCATGGCCACAGGCGATATTGTAGCTATCCTGAATTCAGACGATTTCTATGAGCACACAAGCGTGATTAGTGAAGTAGTGAAGGTATTTGAATCATCTCCTGTTGATGCTGTTTATGGCGACCTCTTGTATGTAGATGCACAGGATACATCCCTGGTGAAAAGATATTGGAAGAGCGGAAATTATTACCGCAAGGCATTTCTCAATGGATGGATGCCGCCACACCCAAGTTTCTTTGTGAAACGTGACTGTTACACCCGTTTTGGAAATTTCGACACCTCTTTTAAATCTGCTGCAGACTATGAGTTAATGCTCAGGTTACTATACAAGAATCATTGCACCGCAGCCTATCTGAATACAGTCCTAGTGCGCATGCGAGAAGGAGGGAAGAGTAATGAGAATATACTAAACAGGCTATTGGCTCACCAAGAAGACAGAAAAGCTTGGACTAAAAACGGGTTGAGTCCAAGGTTTTATACCTTGAGGTTAAAACCACTCAGAAAGATAGGGCAGTATTTTAAAAGACCGTAGCCAAGGGCTCAAGTCTTAGAGCTTAGCTCTGGCTCTCTTGCTACGCTTCCTGCCGTTATACCAGTTGTATCGAGCCTTACTGTAACGGCTCTTCTGCTGTACAACCATCCCAAAACTTAGGCTGGTGAATACATATCCATCGTTATAGTTATTTATACCACGTGGATTTCTGTATGAACCATCATAGCCAGGAGCATAGTGATAATTGTAAATCTCTCCAGAATTTCCGAAGACTGCATCAATGATTTCAGGAGTGGTCTGATTTGCAAGAGCCTGTCCTAATTCACTACTGATTTCGTTGTTAGGTGCATACGAGCCGCTTATATCATCTAGATAATCAGATAGACTGATTCTGTATCCCAGTTCCCATCCGAAACGATATTTCTTGATATGTGTGAAATACACTCCCATCCCCATAGGAATAGCCATAGTGAACGCGCTGTATGGATTATCTTGACCTTCAGTTGTCAACTTTCTTAGTGAATACCAACCTTCTTCAAAGTCTTTATTTCCTTCGTAGAGATATCCTTGCGGGTTATGCATAACTGCTGCAAGTCCAAGGAAACCATAGAACCTGAAATCAGGATTATAATAGCCTCTACCTCCTAGGTCATTATCAGAATAGAGCGTGTATTCACCTCTGATGGATAGTTCTTTGATGTTATTCTTGAAGTTGAGATTACGCGCTCTTCTTGGCCCGTATTCAGTGTCTTTATCCCATCCTTGGATACGGCCGTACATGAATTGTGCTGTGATAGCAAATGTTCGTGAAGCTTTGTAACGAAGATGTGCTCCGAATACATAACGAGTCTGGTCCAATTTGACGTCATAAATGAAGTCACGTCTTGCTTGATCAGTGCCTCCGATATCTCCTAAATAATTAGAAGCACCTGCATGCACAGCCCAGTCCCAGTTATATTGGGATGTGGCATTTGTGCTCAGAAAAATGCACAGGACAAAGAGACTGTTCCTCAGCATAAAGATTTGTGTGTTTTTTAGAAGTCAGTAAATATACCTTTGCCTTCCTATTCTTTCAAAGTTACGAAGTGTCTATAAGGCTTGAAAAGACTGGATTTTTAATAATTTACGCTGAACTGTTGATAAGGTTCGCTTTTGAGAAAAAACTCAATATAAACACCCTTGTATGAATAGATTTTGTGAACTTTTCCAAGTAGATAAACCTATCATTCAAGCGGGAATGATTTGGTGCTCAGGGTGGGAATTAGCCTCTGCCTGCAGCAATGCCGGTGTATTGGGTGTAATTGGTTCTGGCTCCATGTATCCTGAGGTTTTGGAAGAACACCTTGCTAAGATGAAGAGACATTGCGATAAACCTTTTGCAGTAAATCTTCCACTGATTTACCCTCAAGTTGATGATCATATTGCATTAATCGAGCATTTTAAGGTGCCTATTGTGATCAGTTCTGCGGGAAATCCCGCTAAGTGGACGTCACGTTTTAAAGATTCTGGGATTAAAGTGATTCACGTGGTTTCTAGCAGAAAGTTCGCTCTAAAAGCAGAAAAAGCTGGGGTAGATGCAATAGTGGCCGAAGGATTCGAAGCTGGAGGCCATAACGGTCGTGAAGAGACCACTACCCTTTGTCTCATTCCTGATGTGCGAGAAGCCATTCAGATTCCACTCATCGCAGCAGGTGGCATAGCCAGCGGAAAAGCCATGTTGGCAGCTATGAATTTAGGCGCTGATGCAGTGCAAATAGGGTCTCGCTTTGTAGCCTCTGAAGAGTCTTCAGCGCATGCTTCCTTCAAGAGTAAAGTAATAGATGCCAAAGAAGGCGATACTAAACTGACATTAAAAGAGTTAACGCCAGTAAGGTTGTTAAATAATAGCTTCTCAGAGCAGGTTATCAAAGCCTATAAAAAGGACGCCTCAATAGAGGAATTAAAGGAGCTTCTTGGAAGAGGAAGAGCGAAGAGAGGAATGTTCCACGGAGAGCTTGAGGAAGGAGAGTTAGAGATAGGTCAAATCAGCAGTATGATTCACGAGATAAAACCTGCCAAAGCAATTATTTATGAGATTATTTCCGAATACAAGCGTTGTATCATTGAACAACAGACCTTGGATAGGTACATTTTTTGATAACACAGAGCAACTTCCTCTACGTACATTTGTATAATGCATAAGTGCATGGCATTGATATATCTGGTTTTAGGACTTTTCTTGAGCAGTTCAGCTCAGGAAGCGCCTGATATTCTGTGCGTTTCTGTGGAAGTGAATGATGTACGTATTTCTTGGAATCAGGTATCTGACCCTGCAACCAACTTTACTGAATACAAAGTCTATCGGTATAACACCTTGAGCAATGTAAGCTCCCTGTTGGGTATTTATGGATCCATAACCACAGTTGAGCACATACAACTGGGTACCTTGGCTGCCAATGAATCCATCCTGTATTATGTGACTAGTGCATATGGGGGTGATATTTTCTACTCGGATACAGTCCCAACGGTTCATATGAATCTGGCGAGCATCGTAGATTTCAGTGTGGCTAGGATTACTTGGGGACAATTCATTTATGCTTCATATCTGGGAGAATTGTTGTATTACGTGATTCAAATGAATCATGATGGAACCTGGCAGGATCTAGATACGCTCTACTTCGAAGACTTGACCTTGCAATACAATGCCACTTTAATGGACTCCATGGCGGTCTATAGTCATGCCATCCAAGTATGTCAAGGTGCTGCGCCTTCCATTCCTATTTCTTTTAGACTTCAGCTGCACCACAGTTCGGGCTGCATAAGCCAGAGTAGCACACAGACGAATCAATTCAAGGACGCTACAGCTCCCACGCCACCCATTATCGAAACGGTGAGTGTAGATACCTTGAATAATCAGGCACATGTGTATTGGTACCCAAGCCCTGAAGAAGATACTGGGGGGTATAGGGTGTTGAGTGATTTTGAGATTCCTTGGGCCACGACAAATGACCCAAGCATCTTAGACTATCAGAATCCGCTTTCCTTGGCAGGGCAACAGATAGAGGGTTTCTTAATTGTGGCAGAGGATACTTGCGGAAACAGGAGCGCAACGGATCAGCAAATCCCTCATTTCACCATCCTACCTCAATTGGAGTTCATTAAATGTTCTAGATCCATTCGCATTTCATGGA
>CALFHF010000106.1 GCA_937875855.1 uncultured Flavobacteriales bacterium | reverse complement strand
GAAACAGTACTTTCATAAAAAACAAACATTTTCTGCAGCTAGAAGTGACTTTTTCAATGGGTAGGTCTAAATAGTACCTTATCAGATTTGATGACCAGACGTAAAAATTTATTACATCCAACTCAGAAGAGGCATACGTAGTGTTAAGAGCGGCTTTTCTTATTTTTGGAATTGAGACTTTTCTGAGCAATGACTTTCGGATCAGTTTTACTGCAGTCAAAATGCCCCAAGGGGCACTCTTTCTTTCCATGCAAGCCGCAAGGTCGACATGCCAATTCTTCATCAACCTCTACAATCAGTGAAGAGCTAGATCTGGGGCCGAATCCAAATTCAGGGATAGTAGAACAGTAAATAGCCGTCACTTGAGCATTCATAGCAGATGCTAAATGCATAGGTGCCGAATCATTGACATAGTTCATACGTGCATTCTTCATTAATGCAGCCGATTCTAGAAGGTCGTAGTCACCACAGGTATTGAAGACATGGGCTCGCTTACTTTCTTTCAAAATGTCAGCACACATATCCCTGTCGCTAGGACCACCTATAAGTAGGATATCAATACCAGTTGGAATTTCTTTAATCAAAGCCACCCAGTTCTCCTTAGGCCATTGTTTAGTATACCATACGGAACTCGGAGCCATGCATACATATTCGCCTTGGCGTTTTACTTTTTCGAACGCTTCTTTTGACGGATAGAGCTTTGGCTCACCGCTTTGACCTAGAAAAAGGGAGCCTATCAATTCCATGTTGCGCTCCACTTCATGACGTCCATCCCTCATGACATGTTTTACGGTTCTGGAATACAAGAAGGACATGGGATTCTTATCAAAACCTATTTTCAATGCTGCGCCAGAGAAGGCAGTGAGAATCCCAGTACTCATGAAGCGCTGAACATTAATGACTACATCGAATTTACGCTTACGTATTTTACGAAGCATACCTATAGTTCTGGAAATCCAGGATTTATTCTTATCAAGAACGAGAATCTCCTTGAGAAAAGGATGTGCTTTATATAAGCCTTCATTTCCTTTACGCACTAGAAGGCTCAATTCTGTTTTAGGCTCGGCATGATGAATGGCTTCGAGCATGGAAGAGACTAGAATCGCATCTCCTATGAATGCAGTTTGTATGATTAATATGCTTTCTTTCGATTCGGTCATGGTGCCAAAGATAATTTTAGGAAAACAAAAAAGGACGGAAGCTCTGTCAGGGTGCGCCCTCGCTCTAATTACCTAGGTAAAATAATCAGGTATAATCTCTTTCGTTAAGCCAAGCCTTGGCCTCAATTTTTAATTCGAAGTTCTTTAAAGGGCAAATCTCTATTGGAATTACTCCCAATGAATCCTGAGATCAACATGGAAATTGGTGGCATAGCTCAATAGCTATAGCTTTCAAGCTGGTATTCTTTTCGCAGCTATTGAGGTATGATTTAGCATCACTTTCAACGCTCAAAGTATTAGAGATATCACGTTTCAGCCTAATGCTTCACCCCACAAAGTGTGGTGATGTCCTATTTGACTCAAAATCTCCTTGCATCATTCAATTTAATGTACTGTCAGCCCTCTAAAGACAGGCAGACATGACCATCTACAGTTTCAATCTGGTACTTATCAACGGTATATATACTAGTAGTCATAATATCAGTCATGCGTATTGAAACATATCATGTCGAAAATAGTTTCAGTATTTATCCCAATATCCTAGGGGTTAACTACTTATGAGTTCTTGATTATGAATTAAAGGCTAAGGTATCCTATTATG
>CALFHF010000105.1 GCA_937875855.1 uncultured Flavobacteriales bacterium | reverse complement strand
GGCTAATTTTCCCTTTTCTAAACTTCCTTTTCTGTCCTCTTCGAAATTGCCAATGGCTCCCCATATGGTCATTCCCATCAAGGCTTGCTCTCGTGACAACACCTCCTCTGATCTCCATCCATTCTCAGGACTGCCACTCTTATCTTTTCTGAAGACGGCTGCATAAAACGTATCCAAAGGATCTATTCCTTCAATAGGAAAATCAGTACCCAACAAGACTATTCCATTCTGCTTTAATAGACTTGCATACGAATAAGCTCCGCTTATGCGCTCAGGTCCTAATCTATCCTCAGCCCATGTCATGTCGCTTGTCGCATGTGTAGGTTGAATAGAAGGAAGAATAGAATAAGTCTTGAACCTATCCAGGTCATTTCCTGTAAGCACTTGCGCATGCTCTATTCTCCATCTTTTATCATTCGCACCGCTCAGCTGATCGTTATAGACAGAAAGCATTAATTGATTAGCTCTATCTCCTATGCAGTGTGTGTTCATCTGGAATCCATAAAGGTCACAGAGGGCAGCCCATTGTTTGAAATAAACAGGTTGATGCAAGAGTGTTCCTTTATGGCCTGGATGATCATGGTAGTCCTCCTTTAGAGCAGCTCCTCTGGAACCCAGCGCTCCGTCTGCATATACCTTAATGCTGCGTATCGTTAATCTATCCTCCATCACAATGCCCCTCTTCATGTATTCCATTCCTGCTTCATCAGCCTCAAGCATCACATACATGCGCATTAGAAGTTCACCGCTCTTTTGCATCTTTCTAATCAAGTTCACTTTCACCGTATCTAGTCCTGCATCATCAACTGTAGTCAATCCTACTTGAAAACAATCAGTTTGTGCTTTTAAGATAGCCATGCGCAATTGTTCCGCTTCGAATTCAGGAATCATGGCGTTCATTCTCACCATTGCATTATCTATCAATAGACCCGTCATCATGCCTTTCTCATCTGAGATAATCTCCCCTCCAATCACTTTATCTAAAGCTTTTATCATGGCTAATTCAAGTGCTTTATCATTGGCCAATAAGGCGTGTCCATCTACTCTGTTCAAAACAACTGGACGATCAGGAAAAAGCTCGCTGAGTTTCACATTATCAGGAAAATCTTTCTCTTTCCAATTGTTTTGATCCCAACCACGGCCCGTAATCCATCCTGAAGGGACACTACCTGCGTATTCTTTGACTTTGGCAAGACATTCTTCCCAACTGGAGGTCCCATTCAGATCCACCTCCATAGTGCTCATACCATATCCCACAAAGTGACAGTGAGAATCTATAAAGCCAGGATATATGAATCTAGCCTCAGCATCTATTACTTCATCAGATCTATATTTATTCAAAATCTCTCGCTCGGGACCCATGGCAACAATCTTCCCTGAATCAATAGCCATAGCCTCTACGATTTTGAACGCTCCATCAACCGTATAAATAGTTGCGTTATGAACAATGAGGTCCACTTCATTATCCTTAAAAGAGCAGGAAGCCAAGAAAAAGAAAGTACACCAAGTCACTAATCTCATA
>CALFHF010000104.1 GCA_937875855.1 uncultured Flavobacteriales bacterium | reverse complement strand
CCAAGCTAAGCGTGATTCATTTTTATAACGCTCATGTGAACCTGACGTAGAATGTCCTTGAGGCTGAGTGACCTCATTTACGTGTATCAATACAGGAACATGCTCTTCTCTGGAGAGATTTACTGCTTTCTCGAATGTAGTAATCAAGGAAGCGTAATCCCATCCTTTGACCTTGAAAATCTCAAATCCTGGACGTCCTTCTTCACGCTGGAAACCTGCCAAAGCATCGCTGATGTTGTCCTTTATTGTTTGGTTATCTCTTGAAACAGAGATTCCATAACCATCATCCCATACACACATGACCATGGGAACTTGAAGCACTCCAGCTGCATTCATGGTCTCCCAGAAAAGTCCTTCGCTGGTGCTTGCGTCACCTATGGTGCCGAATGCCACCTCGTTTCCTTGATTGCTCAAGTTCGTGTAGCTATGCAGTGCGGTATTCTGTCTGAATAATTTAGAGGCGAAGGCTAGTCCAAGAAGTCTTGGCATCTGGCCGGCTGTAGGTGAGATATCAGCTGAGGAATTCTTAAGGGAGCTGAGTTCTCTAAATGATCCATCAGGGTTTAATGTAGGCGTGGAGAAATGTCCTCCCATCTGCCGTCCACCGCTGCTTGGTTCTTTGCTTGTATCAGGATGAGCGTAGAGCGCTGCGAAGTATTGTTTGACATTCAATGCATCTATGGCCATCATAAAAGTCTGATCGCGATAATAGCCACTGCGCCAATCTCCTTCTCTGAATTGCTTGGCCATAGCAATCTGTGCTAACTCTTTACCATCTCCGAAAATCCCGAACTTGGCTTTTCCAGATAGCACCTCTTTTCTTCCTAACAAGGAAGCTTCACGGCTGAGACATACAATCCTGTAATCATTCAGAATCTCCTCTACATACGTTTTAATCTGACTTAGGACACTCACTGTTTCCATACGTTTTCCTCAAGAATTTACTAGATAACGAAGGTATGAAAAAGGCACGGTGTTATCAGTAGCTCAAATCTCCTCTTCTGGAACCTCTATCAGAGGCATGCTTCCTGATAACACAAGGCCCTCAGGGGTCATGAGCCATTCCTTTCCTACAAGCTCAGAACGACTGTAATAGGTTGGATTCATTACGTTACCCAGGAAATTTTGAACCTCTTCCGATATATAAATTCTCTGACCAACGGGAATAAGAATCTCTATTTCACAATGCTGACCTCTGAAGCGGTCCTTCAATGGAGCCGTAAAAACCGGAGATAGAATGAGTTCATTCTGTTCACTAAAACTAAAGGGATACTCTATATTTTCAGCACGTTGGTCTCCTGAACCCATAGTGAACCCTCTTGCTTTCTTATAGATTTTAACCACGTATTCTAGGCTCTCTTCATTCACAGAAATATCAATGCGCGGATAATGACCTATGATTCGTTCTCCATCTACTTCTATGTATTCCTCAGGGAAGTTTCCTACCCAGTGATTCCTACTTCTTATATCCTGGCCCGCTTCTCCATTAGCTATATGCATGGTCAAAGGCACTTCGCTTGACATCCGCTTTCCTATCTCTACATATTCACCTGGTTGACTGAATTCTTTGCCTAAAGAAATTCCAGTGACTACTAATAAGCCTAATCCAATTAACCACAATGCAATCAATGCTGGAACTACTGGCTTTCCTTTTATATCCCAACGGAATAAGAGTTTTGCTCCTAAGAGGATTAGGCCAATCACAGGGATAATTCCGACTGCCATTGCTCCTGCGAAAAACATATTCCCTTGACTTCGAGAGTCGAAGATGAGCCCGTTCACTTCAGCCCATTGCATATTCCAAGTATCATTACCGAATTGCAGAATCGTGGGGTCATACCATGTGCAAAGAACAATGGTGACTAGGATAAGACCAACCATTAGGAAGAAAAATCCAAGGACTCCACCAATAAACCCGAAGAGTCTACCTAGCACATCAACTAATGCATCTGAGGCCTTTCCAGCTTGACTGCGCGCATGCTGATAATGGAATTCACCATCCATTTTATTGCTCACAGTGAAGTTGTTTAATGTCTCAGTTACTTTTTTTTTTATGTTCTCTACAGTGACAGGCTCCCCTCTCATCTCTAGCTTCTCAGCCGTAGTCTTCGCTGCTGGAATGATAATCCACAGGATGATGTACAACAGGAATCCAAAGCCCATGCCTAAGAAGAGGACCAATAGAATCAATCTCACTACGAGTGGGTCCCATCCGAAGTAATGTGAGATTCCTGAACATACTCCACCTATCACGCTTTTATCTGTATCGCGATAGACTCTGCGCTTCGCTGAAGAGCCATGTTCAGTGCTGTATGATTTAGACTTAGGTTGTTCTTCCTCTGCCTCCATTCCAAAATCCTCTGGCTTACCCATGGTATCCATGACATGCTTAACATCGGAATCAGAGACCACTTCTTTCTTATCCCCCAAACGCACTTGGAATAGCTCGGCTATGCGTGATTCTATATCACCCATAATCTCTTCTCGGCCATCAGAGTCTGTGAAGTTTTTGGACAACCTGTCGAGGTATCCTCTGAGGATGTCATATGCTTCCTCTTCTATATTGAAGATGACTCCGCTGATATTGATTGTGATTGTCTTTTTCATGTCCTTAGGTCATTTCGTTGTCTTGTGCACTGCGTCATAAAGCTCTTTCCAGGTGGAGTCTAATTCCGTGAGGAATCCCCTTCCCACCTCGGTAAGAGTGTAATATTTCCTGGGAGGCCCAGACTTGGATTCTTCCCATCTATAGGAAAGTAATCCAGTATTTTTCAAGCGGGTTAATAAGGGATAAAGCGTCCCTTCTACAATAATCAACTTTGCGTTTTTAAGCTCTTCCAAGATGTCTGAAGGATAGGCCTCCTTTCCATTTAATATGGAGAGTATGCAGTACTCCAGCACTCCTTTTCTCATCTGTGCTTTGGTGTTTTCTACATTCATCTTATTTATAGTAATATCTTATGCAAATATATGTCTTTTGCCTGTTACCTTGTATTACATAGTTCTATATTTTATTCAATAGCCCTCATTTTTCTTTCTCCATATGAATTCCTAAACCTCCTTAAACATCAATAAAAATGGGCCATCCCTGTTGGAATGGCCCATCTTTTTTGAACTAAATCATACCTTAAATAAAATGTCATTTTTCTTTGACAATACGTTCTATATGAACCGTATTCCCCTCTCTATCGTGTAATGAAAATACGTACACTCCTTCAGAAATACCACTCAAGTCGAGCAGTATTAAGGCACTCCTGTTTATTCTATCTCCTGCTATTTTCCTTCCAGTCATGTCATTTATTGCCCAGGATGAATAAATTCCTGAATCCAAGTGAACGTATGCCTGTCCCTGATTAGGATTAGGGAATAAGAAATGGCTAATCTCTTCTCTACCTCGTTCTAAGGCTATGACGTCTGAGCTGCTTTCAGTCCCATCAAAATCTCGCTGGGTCAATCTGTAATAAAATACTCCTGATTCTCTAGTAGTGTGATGTAACTCATAATGAAGACCCGATGATGAATTCCCTGCTCCATCTAATCTTCCCACTTCTTGGAATAACTCACCATCTCTGCTTGATTCCACTATGAAGATGTCGTTATTTATCTCTGAGGCCGTAGCCCATTGAAGTTGATTTCCTTGACTTAAAACCTTCCCTTCGAAAGAAAGAAGCTCTATGGGAAGGGGTGTTGATGACTGTGAAGTGGCGATCTTAGAGATGCCTGTCATTCCAGTCCTCGAGACTTGGCCTGCTGATGAATTCTGACAATTTCCATCGAGTGCCCATCCAGCACCGCTATCTTTCATTATAGTCCAACCCTGAGCCCCTCCACTGTTCGAGTATTCACTGTTGTATAAGGTCATGTCGTACATAGCACTGGTTGGATTCGTGTTAGCATTGATATCAAAATATCCGTGGTCCAGTGGATACCTATCATATACTCCCTGACACTCTGCTTGGTATAGCGGTCCTGCTATAGGAGCCCATGCTTTGAACTCAGCAGTAAGAAAGCTGAAGGCATTGCTCGTGAAATTAATCCTTGCTCGCTGATACCCAACGGAAGTTCGCCCAATCGGAAAATCATAGATCCCTGTGTTGTTCACATATCGTCTAAGAATACCCTCTACATAACTGGCAGGATTTCCTTCAGTGACAGAGATAGGGTCTGAATTCCCAATCCATACCATATTCGCACCCGTGATAATTTTACCTCTATTCAGCGTGAGGACAGCTGTGCTAGCCTTGAGTCTAATATCTGTGCTCAGAAGAACGTTTCCTGCCGTCTTATTGACGGTCACTTTGTTCAGATTCAAATTCGTAGTACCTTGATTATAGATCTGATCCGTTGTTCCAATGAAGTTCAATTCTCCGTAGATGTTTACTCCTGAATAGGTATTGGACCCATCGAAGTTGTTAAAACTCTTGTGCAGGTCTATCTGGTTATCTCGTGTGTTAAACACTGATGTAGCGCTTAGAGTGCGGAAATCTCCCTTGATTTCAAGATTGCTATACAGATTTACTGAACCTGCCGATTTATTGACCTCTAGGTTTCCTATAGCATTTAGACCAGCAAAGTTTCCTTTCATGTCTTGATTACCTGTTGTACCTGAGAAGGTCAATGTAGCTGTAGAATCTATGATCAACTTTCCAAAGTTGTAGAGTGTTCCACAAAGGGTGAGCTTAGTACCGGCATTCAAGGTAAGTTGTCCTCCAGGAAGAATCACGAGGTCTCTTACGTTCATGTTTCCTGAAATCACAGGATAATTAGTAACACCGGATCTTATAGTCGCATCGATTGTACAAGAAGGTGAAGTGCCACCGCATCCCCAGTTCGCTGTTGTGTTCCAAGACGTTCCCGTAGATCCATTCCAATACACCATAGTTGGTGTTGGAATACTCACTACACCCGCTCCAGAACCTCCAAAGTCCAATGTATATCCACTGGGAGTGCCGGCAAAGTTCTGCACAACCAAGAGTAGTATGTCACCTGCGGTGACACTCACTGTAGGCTCAAATGAAGGATTATAGCACGCATTATAAGGTGATGGTGCATTTCCTGAAGGTGACACTCCAGTGACACCTCTGCTATCATAGCTGCACGCCTTAAGACCAATGGTAGGATTTACAGTCATGGTCCCGCAATTCGTAGTGGCTCCTGACCCTGAAATCTTCCAAAGTACAAAATCGTAATCCGTCTCACTTCCACATGAGTTGCTGTTGGCATCATTAGGTTTAATGATGAAGTTCAAGTTACCTGTTGCACCTATGTTTATTTTATACCAAATAGAATTTCGTTCTCCGCTCGTACAGTTATTCGTTCCATCAAAATCACAGAAATTTCCTGTTCCCTGAACTCCTGGATTAGGTAGAAATACTGACGTGGCACACAATTCAATGGGCGAAGCACAATCTTGACCCGGTATTGGAATAATTCCTAGCGTATTTCCAACTAGTACTGAAAATGTTCCTTGATCATCATTTTCTCCATCTACTCGCACGAAGTATGTTGTTCCTGGGGCTAAGCCGCTATAATAGATAGATGAAGACCCATCATTATTTCCACATCCTTCTCCCTTATCCTGGTTACATGCTATGGCCGTAAGCGCATAACATGTTCCACTATAGAGTCCAATCTGAGTAGATGCAATTCCGATTAAAGTAGTCTCAATGAATACACTTCCTGAAACAGGAGAAACGAACTTGTACCATGCAGAACCTACATGCCCTGCTGTGAAGCAAGAAGGAATAGCAGGCTGGCCAGTTGCGGTTGCGCAGGCATTGGTACCATTCATAGGAGAACCTACGATTAGCACGTTCGCGTTACACGGAAACTCGCTGGCCGGAGCTGAAGAACAAGGTTCTTGAATGCAGAGATCAAAGGTCCCCATTTGGCTATTGCTATAGCTCCAAATTCTTATAAATATTGTACTTGTTGGAACCAGACCTGTTAGATTCAACTGAGGCATATATCCTGGACCACTATCATCATCACAGGCTATGAGTATGAGACCTGAACATGTCCCTCTATAGACAGCTATAGCAGCGTCATCAATGATTCCTGCTCTAGTTTTGAATGTTAAGACTCCACTTGCGGGCACAACCGTTTTAAACCAAACATCCCCTCCATTATAAGAACCGCATCCCGGAGAGGCCACTCCTGAATTAGTAGCACCGTTATTGTCAAAAGTCTGATAGTTACATTCTGAAGCGTTTGCAACTGGCGTAGCCACACATGCACCATTATTAGCTGGAGCAGGAGGCGTAAAGACCATTTTCCAATAGAGGGTTGCACATTGATTACTGGAAGTGCATCCACTCATAGACGTCAAGACATGAACTACTCCAGTAAATGTTGCCGTCCAAGTGATTTCTGCCCTATTAGGGCATGCATTAAGGCTGTATGCTAAGGATGCAGAATGACTCACGTTCCATAGTGTCATTTCCGTTGTGAAGCTGCTAGAATAACATGTAGTCCATGTATACGTAGCGCCTTCAGCTACATTATAGGCACTGTATTCACCACCATAGATACAGCTGTTAATCAGCACCCAGCTTGAATTCGCGGTACTGTATATTCCCGAAGGAAATTGGGTGACAAAATTACTGCATTGCGCCTTTCCAGCCTGAACGAAGAGGATGCACACAGACAGTATTAAAGCTCTATAAATTGAACGCATTTTACCAATTAATTCAGGTCAAGCGCCCATAAAACACGGGGGTTCACGCTGATAATTGAGTTATTATACGGTCT
>CALFHF010000103.1 GCA_937875855.1 uncultured Flavobacteriales bacterium | reverse complement strand
CATCACAGCGGTATTCTTCACCTTCGCTATTGTCTATATCTTCTATCACATTCCATCATTTAAGACATTGGGAACTGCGCTCTTCGCAGGAGCGGGAGTCTTAGCGGCTATCATTGGATTTGCTTCTCAGAAAGCCTTTTCTAACATCATCAGTGGGATATTCATCTTGGTCTTCAGGCCATTCAGAATAGGCGATCTTATTGAAGTCTCAGGAGGTAAAACGGGTATGGTTGAGGACATCACGCTTAGACATACAGTCTTGAGGGATTTCGAGAATCGAAGGATAGTAATTCCTAATAGCATTATCTCTGATGAGACCATCATCAATAGCAATCTAACAGATGAGAAAATGAATAAACACATTGTTTTTTCGATCTCTTACGACTCTGACATCAGCAAGGCTATGCAAATCATCAGAGAAGAAGCAGAAGCACACCCGTTAAGCATTGATGGACGGTCAGAGAATGGGGTCTTAAATAATGAACCTATTGTGCTCACCAAGGTCATTAATCTTGGAGACTTCTCGGTGGATATTCGTGCTTGGGTGTGGACCATGGATTTTGAACACGCTTTTCTCATGAAATGCGATCTGCTGAAATCAGTGAAAGAACGTTTTGATAAAGAAGGAATAGAAATTCCTTTCCCATATCGCACATTGGTCATGAAGGATCAGAACAAGCAGGTCAATCAGGAATTAAAATAGGCGAAGACTTTCTTAGCCAGCACTGGCCCAAGGATCACTTGCAATTGCTCTTCATTCGCCTCTTTTACGTTCTTCACAGAGAGAAAGTGTCTCAATAATTTCTCGGCAGTTCCATCCCCTATTCCTAGAATCTCAGTGAGTTGAGTCCCTATGGCAGCTTTACTTCTTCGGTTTCGGTGATGCGTGATCCCGAAGCGATGGGCCTCATTTCTCAGCTGTTGGATGAGCTTTAAAGACTCACTTCGCTTGTCAATATATATGGGAATAGAATCCCCTGGAAAGAAGATTTCTTCTAATCGTTTTGCAATGCCGATGATGCTAATCTTCCCTCTCAATCCCAGGGCTTCTAAACTCTTCATAGCTGAGCTCAACTGCCCTTTTCCACCATCTATGATGATGAGCTGAGGAAGGGATTCATTCTCTTTCAAGAGTCGTGAATATCTTCTACTTATGACTTCTTCCATGGAAGCAAAGTCATCAGGGCCTTCCACGGTCTTGATGTTGAAATGACGATAATCTTTCTTGCTCGCTCTTCCGTTTTTGAACACTACGCATGCCGCCACTGGGTGCGTTCCTTGTGTATTAGAATTGTCAAAACACTCTATGTGAATCGGGAGTTCTTTCAGACGCAGATCTTCCTTCACCTGTGTCAATATGCGCGAGAAATGCTGCTCCGGATTGACCATTCTATCCTGTTTTCTGCGTTCTAAGATGTGGTATTTGATATTGCGTTCTGCCAGTTCGAGCAAGCTGCGTTTATCACCACGTTGTGGGACATGTTTATTCAGTCCCTCTTCCAGCAATTCAATTTCCATGGGGATGATGATCTCCTGACTTCTTTCATCCGCCTCAGCCCGCATGGCGCGAACTGCATAGGCTAGGATCTCAGCAGGTTCCTCTTCTAGACCAATCTTCACTTCTTGCACATGCCCGCGGATCACTGCTCCATCCACCACACGCAAGAATCCGATATAGACCTTTTTCAATTCCTGTTTGAAAGCATATACCTCGGCATCTTTCACCGTGGCACTAACTACAGTAGAGCTGCTTTGATATTTGAGCAAAGCCTCCAGTTTGTCTTTCAGAAATTGAGCCTTCTCGAATTCCAATTTCTCTGCAGCATCTTGCATTTCTCGTTCAAGCACTTGCAATACTTCCTTTGTATTTCCTTTGATGATATCTTTTATCATCTTGATTCCCTGATTGTAATCTTCAGCGCTTTGAAGTCCCTCGCATGGCCCTTTGCAATTCCCTATGTGATATTCGAGACAGACCTTGAACTTGCCGGCTTTGATATTCTCAGGACTTAGATTGAAATTGCAGGTACGCAGTGGGTAGAGCTTTGTCGCTACGGACAACAGGGTCTTCATCAATTTCACATTGGCATAAGGCCCAAAGTATTCTGAACCGTCAATGACCCTGGTGCGCGTGGAGAAGATTCGGGGGAAAGGCTCTTTCTTCAGACATAACCAAGGGAAGGTCTTATCATCCTTGAGCAGAATATTGTACCGAGGTTTGAATTCCTTGATGAGGTTGTTTTCGAGTAGAAGGGCATCCTGTTCGCTCTCTACTTCCATATAGGAAAGATCCTTAATCTTCCTGACCAATACGCGGGTCTTTCCATTATGCGTAGTGGCATCATTGAAATAACTCTTCACCCGATTGCGTAACTTCTTGGCCTTACCTACATAAATCACCTTGCCCTCTTCGTCCTTGAATTGATAGATCCCAGGCCGATTAGGCAAACTCTTTATTTTATCACTCAGTTCCATAGGCTCACGCTTTCCAAAGGTATCTCTCTAAATCATTCCAGAATGCTTGGACGTAAATATTCCATGTGCCAAGAGGGTGTTACCTTTGTACTATGCAAGAATTCGTAATCCTAGTCGATGAAAAAGATGCCCCTTTAGGGCTTATGGAGAAGATGGAAGCTCATGAAAAAGGGGTCTTGCACAGGGCTTTTTCTGTCTTTCTGTTCAATGGACAAGCGGAGATGCTCATTCAACGTAGGGCATTGGAGAAATATCATTCAGGAGGGCTTTGGACGAATGCCTGCTGCAGTCATCAACGAGAAGGCGAAGAGAGTCTGGATGCTGCCAAGCGCAGACTTCAAGAGGAAATGGGTATCAGCTGCTCCTTGCAAGAAAAGTTCAGCTTCATCTATAAAGCCGAATTCGATCATGGACTCATAGAACATGAATTGGATCATGTCTTCGTGGGATTATACGAAGACATGATTAAACCTGATCCAGCTGAGGTTATGGATTGGAAATACATACACATTGATTCATTGCTGGCTGACATCGAAAAGCATCCGGAGAATTATACTGCATGGTTCAAGATTGCCTTACCTAGATTGTTGGAGAAGTAAGCGAAAAAGGGCAATTGTTAGAGCACTGTCAAAGACATCTATTCACACTTCTACCTTGCCTAATATTAGGTCTTGCGCTTGATTCTCATTTCTAATGCCCCTCTTTTTACTCTTGAATTTGTCCTTGCCCTAGCCTTTTTATTTCCCTGTTAAAAAAGGTTAATCACATCACATCCCTTTTGTTACTGCGTTACCTTTGAATAGAAGATGAAAAAGCAGTGGATATTCTTGGTGATTGGCCTTATGCTCCTTGCTATGCTTGGACTTATAGGGATACAGTATCACTTCTTCAAGAATACGGTTATGCTCAAGGAAGCTCAGTTTCGCTATGCGGCAAATACTGCTTTGGTGCAAGTGGATCAGGAACTGCAACGCAGAGAGGCACGAGATAGGCTCCTGCGCGATAAGGAGAACAGCAAGAGTATGGAACGCTTGGATAGTATCCAGCGGGTGCTCACCTCAGGCTGGGATAAGGAGCATGGATTCTATATGAAGGACACCATCATTCGCACTGAGGATGGCGAGATTAAGCTCAGCTATAGCACCTATAGAGAATATTCAGACCAGCATCAACTGGCTGCTGACCTCCGACAAGAAGTAGGTTTTGATATGCCTGACCAGGGCATGTGGATGAAGGAGATGATGAACGATATGTTCAGCATGGAATTCTTGCTTCCTCTACAAGAGCGCATAAACCATGAAGGCCTTCAGGAAATACTTACTGAAGTCATGGAAGATCACGGTATAGAAACAAGTGTTCGCAGTGCAGTATTTGATGGATATGGAAGGCCGTTAATCCATGATGCGGGAAATGACATGGAGGAATTGATAGACCTTTCTAGATCTAATTATCGCGTGCGTCTTTTCCCAAATGAAATCCTCACAGAGCCCTATTTCCTTCATGTAGATTTCCCTGAAGAACAGAGTTATGTGAAAGCTAGCCTGATGCCGCTCATCCTCACCTCTGGTGGATTCATCTTTTTAATCATGGCAGCCTTCGCTTTCACAGTTGCCATCATCTTCAGGCAGAAAAGAATCTCAGAGATAAAGAATGATTTCATCAATAACATGACCCATGAATTAAAGACACCAGTCTCTACTATTTCATTAGCCTGCGAAGCCTTGAGTGATCCTGATATGCAGCGCTCAGGAATGGACATGGATAGGTATGTAGGCATGATCAGAGAAGAGAATAAGCGACTCGGAAGCTTGGTCGAGAATGTGCTTCGTTCAGCCGCGGTTGACAAAGGGACCTTGGAACTCAATAAAAGTCAAGAGGACATGCATAGTTTGATTCAAGATACATTGGATAGATTTGATCTGCGCTTCAGGGAAAGTCAAGCAGAGACCAGCACTGATTTGCATGCCGCTCATACCATGGCCCTTGTGGATGTAGCTCATATGCGCAATGTCATCAGTAACCTCATTGATAACGCATTGAAATATTGTGAAGGAACTCCCTACATCCATATTGAGACGTTGAATGAAAGGAATCGCTTCATTCTGAAAGTGACAGATAGAGGAGTTGGGATAAAGAAAGAAGATCAGAAACGCGTCTTCGATACCCTATACCGCGTCCCAAAGGGTAATACCCATGACGTGAAGGGATTCGGACTGGGACTCAGCTATGTGAAATCCATTGTGGAGAAACAGGGTGGCATTGTGAGCGTAGAGAGCGAATGGATGAAAGGAAGCACCTTTAAAATAGATCTGCCCTATGCTTGACAAGAAGAAGATACACATCCTCTTGGTTGAGGACGACCCTAACCTAGGTTCCCTTCTTATGGAATACCTGGAGGTAAAAGGATTTCAAGTCACCTTGGAAAGAGACGGAGAGGCAGGGTGGAAACGCTTTAAAAAAGGAGGACATCACTTCATTATTCTTGATGTGATGATGCCCAAGAAAGATGGCTTTACACTCGCTCGAGAAATCAGAAAAGCAGACAGTTCCTTGCCCATTTTGTTCCTCACGGCTAAGACCATGAAGGAAGATACGCTTGAAGGTTTTCGTGCTGGGGGTGATGACTACATGACCAAGCCTTTTAGCATGGAGGAACTCCTAATGCGCATAGAGGCCATCCTCAAGCGCAGCATGCCAGAGAAAACCCAAATCCAAAGTGGCCCTATGGAAATAGGCAGCTTCCTTTTTGACCCTGATATTCATCTTCTTAAAGGGGATAAAACAGAGCTTAAACTCACCACCAAAGAGAGCCAATTACTACAGCTCCTCGTACAGCATAAAAATGAAGTCCTAGATCGACAAGAAGCCTTGCTCAAGATATGGGGTGACGACACCTACCATAATGGCCGCAGCATGGATGTGTACATCACCAAGCTCAGGAAGCACCTGCGCGAAGATGATACCCTAGAGATCGTGAATGTACACGGACAAGGATTTCGGCTCTTAGAGCGTGTTTAAAGGAAGTAGGCAAGAGTCACAGGTTAAGAGGCACTAGTACTTTAACCCAGAACCGACCGAAGGGAGCTCAGCGCAGCTAATCTCAGAATCCCAGAATCTCTGCACTCCAGAATCTCAGAACCCGAGGAATCCCGATATTCACGCCATGAGTATTCACAAAGAAGAAGTGGCCGATGTTTTCCAAGAGCAGGTCACATACTTCAAGTCAGGGGCTACGCGCTCCTATTCATTCAGAAAGAAGACTATAAAGGCTTTGCTCCAGGGCATTAAGGAGCATGAAGAAGAAATCTTGGACGCTCTTTATTCAGATTTTCATAAGGATCGTTTTGAAGCTTATGCTTCGGAGATTGGATTTATTTATGCTGAGATTAAGCATTGCCTAAAGTGGCTCAAAGAATGGATGCGCCCTCAATCCCAACCTGGATCCATGATTACTTTTCCGGCCAGGTCGTATGTGCAAGCGCAACCTAAGGGTCAGGTGCTTATTTTATCTCCTTGGAATTATCCTTTCAATCTGTTGATTAATCCGCTCTTGGCGGCTTTGGCTGCCGGAAATACGGCCATGCTCAAGCTGCCTCGGCAGACACCGGCCACTGCTGCTGTAGTCGATAAGATATTGAGCAAGATTTATCCGCATTCATTGGTAGCGTGTGTAGATATTGAAGATCAAGATGTTATTCCTAGCCTGATAAAAGCCCAGAATTTTCAGCACATATTTTTCACAGGAAGTGTGCGTGTAGGGAAGTTGATCTACGCGGCCGCTGCTGATAAAATGACAGAGGTAACCTTAGAATTGGGAGGAAAAAGCCCCGCCATTATCGATGGCACTGCTGATCTTAAGGTGGCTGCGAAAAGGATAATTTGGGGAAAGACCTTTAATGCTGGCCAAACCTGTATCGCTCCTGACCATCTATGGGTGCATTCCTCCGTGAAAGAAAAATTCCAGAAACTCTTGGTCGAAGAAGCAGACCGCTGCATGAAGGCTTATGGCGGGAATGAAAAATTCACATACATCATAAATGATGAAAGATTCAAGACGCTAGAGGATTCATTGAAAAATGAAAATGTTGTTTTTGAGTCAGGTCGTGATGCTGCGAGTAGGTTCTTTGGGCTGTGTATCGTAGATGAACCAACTATGGAAAGTCCGCTGATGAACGAGGAAATATTCGGGCCCATATTGCCCGTGCTTTCTTGGACTACGGAAGAAGAATTGCGAGAGAAAATTAATCAGAATCCGAATCCACTTTCCTTCTACATTTTCACGAAGGATAGGAAATTTGAAAAGAGAATGATTGAAGGAATTCCATTCGGAGGGGGATGTGTAAATGACTGCCTCGTGCACTTTGCGAATACTGACCTTCCCTTTGGTGGTGTGGGTACCAGCGGAATAGGTCGCTATCATGGGAGGGATGGATTTGACTCGCTATCGTACAAGAAATCCATCACGAAGAATACTACCTTAGTTGATGTTCCTATTCGGTATACACCGTATCCGAATTGGAAAAGTAAAATCATCAAAATGTTATTGAAATGAAGAAGAGAGTAATAGGAGTTGGAGGAATTTTTTTCAAGTGCAAAGACCCTGACGCTACCCGTGAATGGTATGGAAAGCACCTAGGATTGGTGACGAATGATTATGGAAGCACCTTTGAATTCAGGAACGCAGAAAAACCTGAAGAGAAGAACTTCTTGCAATGGAGCACCTTCAAAGCCGACACGAAATACATGGAGCCTTCGAAGTCGGAGTTCATGGTGAATTATCGGGTAGAGGATTTGGAAGCATTAGTAAAAGTATTGCGTGAAGAAGGCGTTCAAATAGTGGATGAAATTCAATCGTACGACTACGGGAAATTCGTACACATCATGGATCCTGAAGGTCATAAAATTGAGCTTTGGGAAGCGGTGAATGAAATTTATGCTGAAATGGGCGATGGCCAAACCACAAAATGAGGGGTGCTCTATTTTTTTTCGCTGCTCTTGTTTTAGTTTCCTGCGCTAAATCTCCAGAACAATTTGAGTTGAATGGAAATGCCCAAGGGACAACATTCAGCATTAAATATCACGGCACATCTGCAACGGATCTTTCAAAAGAGGTGGCTGCTTCCTTGAACGAGATTGACGAAAGTCTCTCCCTTTGGCGCCCTGATTCCTTTATTAGCCGCTTGAATGCACGAACTGATAGCATGATAGGAATCCCTGGTGATGACAAACACTTCCTGAATAATTTCAAGAGATCTAAAATCATTTTCTATGAGTCGGCTGGAGCTTTTGACCCCAGTGTTTATCCATTAGTTAAGGCTTGGGGATTTGGTGCCATCGCTCCAGATTCTGAAGAGACCCCCAATGTTGATTCCTTGAAAAAAGCGCATAGCATAGGAGGGTTCAACGTAATCCTAGGAGAAGTGGGAGCGGAGGATATTCTAATTCTCCCTGCCGGAATGCAATTAGATTTCAATGCTATTGCTCAAGGATACAGCGTTGATGTGGTAGCCGAGCTTTTAGAAAAAAATGGCATCAGTGATTATCTGGTAGAGATAGGAGGTGAATTGAGAGCTTCAGGAAAAAGATTAGATGGAAAAACATGGAATGTGGGCATAGACCGCCCCGTGGAAGGTGAACGAAGTTTAATTCGTGAAGTCGAAGTGAAGAATGAATCTTTGGCTACCTCAGGGAATTATAGAAAAGCGTTAATCCGTGATGGAAAACGCTATTCCCACACCATAGACCCCATAAGCGGATATCCAGTGACGCATAACTTACTTAGTGCCACAGTGGTCACTAAGGACTGCGCATCAGCTGATGCGTATGCTACTGTGTGTATGGTCTTGGGAACGGAAAAGGCCATGGAATTTGCCAAGAAAAAGAACCTAGAAGTTTATCTAATCTCAGAGGAGAACGGGGCCTTCAAAGAAACTGGTACGGGGAGGTTTTCACAATAGCAATTTCAATGGGAGAGGCAATTGCATTGACAAGAGCACATTCAAAGGTAAGAGCTATGAAAACTGTAATGACAAGAGCTACTGCAAAAAAGAACTATTGACTAACGAACAAAGTGAAAGTCACGCCTCAGCGTGAGTGACTGATTACTAGTTAAAACTCACGCAGCCACATCTGACTTTTTACACTGCTCTTCAGGCGCGGCTCCACAGAAGCTGCAAGGCTCTCCTTCCTTATTCAGAAAAGGAGAATTGCTGGCACAAGTTCCACTGAATTTACCATCCTTTTTTACCAGAATCTTAATTGCAATTCCTGCAAAGGCTAACGCGAGTAGTCCTATGGATATCAGCACGAGTTTCATAGGGCAAAGATAAGGGGAATAGCTGGAACGATGTTATTAGGACAATTTATCAGCGAGAATGTACATCTCCATTTTGGGAGCATTCTTCTCATAGAGGATGCGATAAACGGCCTTTGTGATGTCTAAATCCAGGTTGTATTTTTCATTCATCGCCACGAGACTCTTCACTGCATAATAGCCTTCGGCCACCATGTTCATCTCGAGCATGGCCGTTTTTACTGTATAGCCTTTCCCTATCATAGATCCGAAATTCCTATTCCTGCTAAAATTCGAATATGCTGTGACCAAGAGATCACCCAAATATGCACTGCATTTCACATCGCGGTGTATGGGTTTCACGGCATCCAGAAATATCTCCATCTCGCGTATGGCATTGGAGACCAGAACGGCTTGGAAATTATCTCCATAGCCCAATCCATGACAGATTCCGCTGGCTATGGCAAACACGTTTTTCATAGCAGTAGCAATCTCGCTACCTATGACATCATCGCTGACTAAGGTCTTGATGTAACGACACTCCAGCAATTCTGCCAGATACTTAGCCTTGCTCTTGGACTTGCTCGCTACAGTTAGGTAGGATAAGCGTTCCATGGCTACTTCTTCAGCATGACACGGTCCACATATGATACCTAGGCTCTTATAAGGCATATCGAATTTCTTGTGAAAGAACTTAGCAGGAACCATATCGAATTCACTTACCATTCCTTTGACTGAGGAAAAGAGCACTTTATCAGCAAGCTGTTCTGGATTGACATCTCTGAAGACTGAGTAGATATAGGTAGAAGGCACCACCATGATTAGGATTTGTGAGCGCTCTATGACCACATTCAGATCGGGTTCCATTACCAGATTATCTGGCTTAAGCACCGCACTCGTGAGGTACTTTGGGTTGCGCCCGTGTTCATTGATAGAAGCTATCTGCTCAGGGTCTCGCAACCACCAGTTCAACTCCTTTACATTCTCTGAGAGAATCTTGACCAAAGCTGTTGCCCAGCTTCCGCTGCCTATAACCCCTATGCTATATGTCTCTTTGTTGGTCAATCGAAGGTTACTTTAAGTATAACTTCCTTTGCATCACGAAGTACTTTTACGTCAGTCTGATCTCCTGTATTATGGCTTCCTAATGCCTCCATGTAGGCATAGATATCATTCACGCTGCGCTCTCCCATACCTATGATGATGTCTCCTTTAAGCATTCCAGCTTTATCTCCTGGCCTGCCCTCTGTCACTCCATCTACACGCATTCCTTTTTCTTCAAAGAGGTAATCAGGGATGATTCCTAAGGTCACTTTGAAATTCGCAGCTTCCTTTTTTTCCTCCTTGGTTTTGGTGAAGGTAAATACTCCATCGTCATCCACTTCTTTGACAATGGCTTCCATGTAATTGACTATGGAAACGATGCCTTCATAATTAATCAAACCCTCGTCATCACTGGGTTTATGATAGTCCTCATGACTTCCGCTGAAGAAGTGCAAAACAGGAAGATCGCTCAGATAGAAACTCATGTGGTCTGAAGGTCCTGTTCCAGCTTCGGTCGTTACGGCACTTAAGCCACCTACATCAAGCTTGTCGATAAAGGACCAAGAAGGAGAGGTTCCTACTCCGTTTACACTGAGCTTATGCTTGCTAGTATCCAGTCTTCCGACCATATCCATGTTCATCATGTATT
The DNA here is from genome assembly GCA_937875855.1 of uncultured Flavobacteriales bacterium. GTDB lineage: Bacteria > Bacteroidota > Bacteroidia > Flavobacteriales_D > JABDKJ01 > JABDLZ01. The sequence continues at coordinate 7,078 of CALFHF010000103.1, read as the reverse complement.
CGATTTTGTCCAATGCCATGGTAGGATTCTTTACCCAATGATTTGAACCAAGAAGACCCCTTTCCTCACCAGAAAATCCAATGAAAAGCACGTTATGTTCCAATGGCATTTCTTGAAGGTCAAGTGCAAGTTGCAGCATGGCAGCTACTCCGCTGGCATTATCGTCTGCGCCATTGTGAATGGCTTTTTCTCCTCGGTGAAGACTTCCGCTCCCTCCAAAGCCCAAGTGGTCATAATGCGCGCCAATCACGATGTTTCGCTCTTTTCCTTTGTCTAAAAAGGCCAGAACATTTTTACCTTGAAGTTTGGGCCTATCTATGACCATGTTTAAGGTTACCTCTGTATGGTCTGAAACAAAAAGAGATGCATAGACTACCGGGATAGTAAGAGGGATTACATTCTCTGTCAAGGTCTTTGAAGGGGCCTGAGCTGTCTTGTCTTGGGTATAGAAAATCACAGCAGTCGCTCCTAGTTCTTGAGCCTTTTCTGCACGGTCTCTGAGGTCATGGAAGGCTAAATACTCTGAATGAGGATGAATTCCGTCAGGTGAAGAAACATCAATGATGACAGGATTGCCTTTTACTTCTAGGTCCTTGTAGTCGTCATATCCTAGGTCTGGAGCGAGTATCCCGAATCCTACATTGACTGCTTTTCCTTTCATAGAATTACTTCCACTGAAGTTCAAGGGGTAAAAAAGACTATCTGCAATGGCTTCGTAGTTCAACATGAGTGTATTCTCAGTGTTGAGAATAGGACTTCCAGTGAATTCGAAAACCTGATAAAAACTACCATCGTTTGCACCTCCTTTCAAGCCCAAATCTGCAAATCTCATGGCTATATATGCAGCTGCTTTTGCTTCGCCTTCCGTTCCTGTATCTCGTCCTTCAAGCTCATCAGAGGCAAGATATTGAATATCACTACGCATCTGATTTATACCACCTGTGGTAACTTTCACTTGCTCAGAACAAGCAAATAAGAACAATGACACTAAGATTAAACTCAACTTTTTTATCATACTGCGAATATATTGGCTATTCGGCAGAAATCTGCGTTATTTGAACTGATCGGCATATCTTTTGACCCTAAAAAATCCCATGAGACTTATTTTTTCCTTTCTAGTTCTAGTGTTCAGTCTATCACTTTCAGCCCAAAACGAAGTGGTCAAGGTAAAAGGAAGGGTAGTAGATGCAACGGATGGGAAAGAACTGCTGACCATGATGGCTGTGAACAAGAATTCAGGGAGCGGAACCTTCGGTGATAATGATGGGAATTTTGTCTTACTTATTGAAAAGGGAGATACGCTTCTTGTAGGCGCAATAGGCTATGAGACTATTTCATTTCCTATTCCCAAGGAAGAAATGGCGGCTGTCATTGAAAAGACCTTTTATCTGCAGAAGTTGGTAGTGAATCTGCCCGTGGTAGAGATTATCTCTGAGCGTGATTTGCAAGAGATTCAGAAAGAAATAGAAGACTTGGGTTATGATAAAAGGGACTACGTGGTTTCAGGTGTAGATGCCTTCAATAGCCCAATTACGTTCTTATATCAGTCATTTAGCAAGAGAGAACGCTCTATAAGGCTAGTGGCTGAAATGAAGAATGAGGATAGGAAGAGGGAATTGCTCAAAGAACTCTTCAAGAAATATGTGGATTATGAAATCATCTCCTTGAAAAATGAAGATTTCGATGATTTCATTGACTATTGTAATGTCTCAGACTATTTCATTCAAAATAGCAGCCAATACGACTTCTTGATTTATATTAAAAGAAGGTTCAAAGAATTCCAAGACTCTCCAGCCTGGGTGAAGTACAAGTCTAATATGGACGAGTACTATAAGAAATGAGACTAAAGTCCTGCATAGAGCTTGGCTGATTCTAGCTTGGTCTCTAGTTGCTTGACACTGGTGTTATAAGCGGCCATATTAGCCTTGAGTACTGGGTCTGAGCTAGGGAAATCCTCTTTCCTATGGTCTATTTGAGCTCCATTCTTCCAGAATCTATAGCAGACATGAGGACCGGTTGCCAAACCTGTAGATCCAACATATCCTATCACATCACCTTGCTTCACTTGTTGGCCGTTCTTAACCTTGATTTTGCTCATATGAAGATATTGAGTGTCATACGTTCTGTTATGTCTGATCTTCACATAGTTTCCGTTATTGGACTTGAAGCGAGCCTCTATGACTTGTCCATCTCCGGTGGCTAGGATTGGCGTTCCAGTGGCAGCTGCATAGTCAGTCCCCTTGTGAGCTTTGAAACGCTTCTGTACAGGATGGAATCTCCTTCCACTATATGCAGAACTCATTCTACCAAATTTGAGAGGTGATTTCAAGAAAGCCTTTCTCATACCAGCTCCCTTTTCATCGAAGTAGTCCACCTTTCCGTTTTGTTCAAATGCAAAAGCCTTGTACTCCTTTTTTTTATGAAAGAAATAAATGGCTTTGACCTCACCTATGCCTATGGATTCGTTCTCTACATAGCGCTCATCGAATAAGACCTTGAAATGATCACCTTCATTTAATTTATAGAAGTCAATGGTCCACGCGAAAATCTCAGCCATATTCACTGAAAGGGCCTGGGATAAGCCTTGTTCGCTTAAGGTATTGCTCAAGCATGATTTTATTTCTCCTTCAGCTACACGCTCCCGGTATTCTACTTCTTTAGCATCAGCATGGGCATATAGGCTATCTGCAAAATGGAGGATGGCAAAATTCAACGCGTCCTTTTCATAGATCAGCGCGACAGGTTTGTCAGCACTGTCCTTTCGATGAACAATGTGATAAGGTCTTCCAGCTCTAATGCTACGTGCATCGAAAACATCTTTTTTACAGGAAAGCAATTGCTGAATCTTCGTGTAATCAATGAAAGGCAGCAGAATATCGGACATATATTGCCCTTTTTGGATGGTATCGTGTTGAATTCGGAACTGTGTTTTGTCAAAACCGAAGAAATATTCAGGAGTAACTGTCTCTTCCTCTACTTCAGCAAGATAAACAGGTCCGTCTACTATCTGGGTGTAGTGGACTGCCACCACACCGGTAACGACTAATAGGCCTAAGAAAATCAAATTCTTTTTCATACACTTCAAAAATCGCTTTCACAAGAATAGCATGAGGGACCTTGATGAGCACTTACGCATAACATAGTGTTAATTGCCTCGATAGTGATGAGAAACGCATGATGTGTGCGCAAATTGCATGAAATGGAGAAAAAAACAGAAAAGCCTGACTCAGTTAAGAATCAGGCTTCTCCTTTAGATGTACCCGGGGTCGGAATCGAACCGACACCCCTTTCGGAACACGAGTTTGAGTCGTGCGCGTCTACCAGTTCCGCCACCCGGGCATTTTTCTTGTTTTTGATCACCTCCTGGTAACAGGGATCCCCTCCGAAAAGGGATGCGAAGATATCTACTTTGACGTATGTTACAAATCCCTTTGTAAAACATAGTGGAATCAGTACCTTTGCCACCCTTAAAAACAAGGCTGAGCGTGAAATTTAAAAAAGTATCCATATTCTCTGGAAGTTCTATCCCTGATTTAGCTGGATCTATTGCTGCTCAGTTAGGTCGTGAGCTCGGAGATGTGCGCATCAGCCGATTTAGCGATGGAGAATTTCAGCCTTCTTTCGAGGAATCAGTTAGAGGGAAGGAAGTTTTCCTTGTCCAAAGCACGATTCCCCCAGCCGACAATCTTCTTGAGTTATTGCTTATGATTGATGCCGCCAAACGCGCATCAGCTAAGAGGATTATAGCTGTTATTCCTTATTTCGGATTCGCTAGGCAAGATAGAAAGGACAAACCTCGTGTAGCCATAGGAGCAAAGCTCATCGCCAACTTGCTTACGGCAGCTGGGGTTGATAGGCTCATCACCATGGACCTTCATGCTGACCAGATTCAAGGATTCTTTGAAGTTCCTGTTGATCACTTGTTCGGCACTACTGTATTCCTCCCATATATTAAGGAGAACTATAATCTAGAGAACATCATCATGGCGGCTCCTGATACAGGCGGAACCAAGCGTGCCAGCGTGTATGCCAAGGCATTGAATGTGGACTTGGCCATCTCTTATAAGCAACGTAAGGTGGCTAATCAGGTAGATAGCATGACCGTTATCGGTGATGTGGAAGGCATGGATGTTCTGCTAGTAGATGATATCATAGACACCGCTGGAACACTGAGTAAAGCAGCTGACATGTTGCTTGAAAAAGGAGCAAAGAGCGTAAGAGCATTTATCACCCATGCGGTGCTTTCAGGACCGGCATACGAGCGCATTGAGGCGAGCGGGCTTAAGGAACTGGTGGTCACTGATACCATTCCGCTTAAAAGACAATCCGACAAAATCAAAGTAGTCACCGTTGCACCACTCTTCGGAGATGTGATAGAGAGATTACTCAAGGATAAGTCCATCAGTAAACACTTTGTAATTTAATAATCAATAATCATGAAAGCAGTATCAATTAGCGGTTCTCCTAGGGAGAACGTAGGGAAAAAAGATGCGAAGACTCTCAGAAGACAAGAGCGTGTGCCTTGTGTATTCTACGGAGGGGAAGAGCAGATCCATTTCCATGTAAAGGAGTTAGACATCAACCGATGTGTATTCTCTCCTGAAGTATTCATCTTCGACCTTGACTTAGGTTCTAAAGGGCAAAGGAAGGCGGTCATTCAAGACATGCAATTCCACCCAGTGACTGACAAGTTACTCCATGTTGACTTCCTAGAAGTAGATGGTAAGAAGGAATTGAAGATCACCCTTCCAGTTCGAACTACTGGTGCTTCTATTGGAGTGAGAAACGGTGGACGTATGTCTTTCCCAAATAGAACAATCAATGTTCAAGGTATTCCTACTGAGTTGCCTGATTCTATTGAGATCAATATAGACTCTATCCGTATTGGTCAGAGTATCCGAGTTCGTGATTTGAAGATTCCTGGCCTTAAAATCCTAGCCAACAAGGACATGGTGCTTTATGGAGTACGTATGTCTCGTGGTGCTGCAGAAGTCGAAGAAGTAGCAGCCGAAAGCGAAGAAGGAGCTGAAGGTGCAGAAGCAGCGGAGGGCGACAAGCCGGAAGCTGAGGAGAAGAAGTAATTCTTTCAAGAATCATTTTGAAAGGCCGCTCCATCAGGAGCGGCCTTTTATTTTTTAATAAGCTCTAGTTTCGCAGCCATGAAATATCTGATCGTGGGCCTGGGTAATCCGGGTCCCAAGTATGAAGACACACGCCATAATGCTGGATTCCAAGTCTTGAATCATCTCTTGAAAGGAAAAGATGAGGATCCATGGGCTGCACAGCGCTACGGAGAGGTTTCTGAATACCGGTTCAAAGGAAGAAGAGCTGTACTTCTCAAACCCAATACTTTCATGAACCTCTGCGGAAAAGCTGTGCGTTATTGGATGAATGAAGAGAACATTCCTATCGAAAACATCTTGATTATCTCTGATGATTTGGCCATTCCTTTTGGCACACTCAGGCTTCGTGCTAAAGGAAGTGATGGAGGCCATAATGGCCTTAAGGATATCAATGCTGTGCTTGGAACGAATGACTATGCCAGACTGAGATTCGGCATAGGAGATGCGTTCAGCAGAGGAAAGCAAGTCGATTATGTGCTAGGGGAATGGGAGAAAGAGGAGCTGCAAGAGATGGATAGTCAGTTGGACTTCGCTGTTCAGATTATCAAAGGATTCATGGCCATGGGCGTCCAAAGGACCATGAACGATTTCAATAAACGTAAAAGAGAGTAAAGGGCATCTGAAAGGGATCTTGCACTTTTATAGGTGAATCAACAAGCTATTTGCCATGAAAGCACTCACCATATTACTCGGTTTCTTCCTTTTATTCATTCAAAAGACCACGGCTCAAGAGATTCCGAACGGGAATTTCGAATCATGGGGTATATATAACGGCTGGACAGAGGAACCTACCGAGTGGAACACCCCGAACAACCAGTTGATAGAGACTACGGTCAAAGACTTGGAGGCATACGCAGGGGACTTCGCCATGCGCGTAAATCCATATAACATGGGAGTAGGAGAATATGGCTGGGGTAACATAGATTTCCCAATAACATACATTCCAAGCAGCTTAGATTTCTATGCGAAATGGGATAAAACAAGCACAGCAGCTGTAGGGGTAGACATCACTTTTTTCAATGAGGACACACCTATCTATACCACATCTTGGTATGCACAAGAGAATGTGTCTGAATGGACACTGATTCATATTCCCTTAGATCAAATAGAACCCATCATGGATCATGTGACAGTCAATGTGTACGTGAGCATAGGAGACTTCGCTCCCGGTGAAGGATGGATTTCTGTGGATCAAATGTCCTTTGGAGGAGTGAATGGAATTGAAGAACTCACACTGAATAAGGACCTGCTTCTCTTTCCTAATCCAGTTTCAGAGATGCTTTATATTAAGGATGTTGTCTCTTCATTCAGCTATGAAATCTATGATCAGCTGGGCAAGAAAGTCGCAAACGGAGTGTATGGAAGCGGAATAGATGTGCGATCCTTAGCTTCTGGTTCCTATACCTTGAGTCTGATTACACAAAAAGCTGTAGTCAGAAAAGGTGGCTTTGTAATCGAGAAATGAGCTTGCTTCCTTTTAAATCTTCATGAAATACTGATGCTATGAAAGGGAAGGGTTGGATGTACATCTTGGCATGTGCTGATGGAAGTTATTACACGGGAAGCACCGTTGATCTCTACGCTAGAATACAGGAACATAATCATGGAGAAGGAGCTAATCACACCAAGAAGCGATTACCTGTTCACCTAGTCTATGCCGAAGAATTTTCACATGTGAGCTTTGCTTTTAATAGAGAAAAACAAGTTCAAGGATGGAGGAGAGAAAAGAAAGAAGCCTTGATACATGGAGCGCATAAAGCGCTACCTGAAATGTCGATTGCATACAGAGACCAGCAGAAAATTAGTGAGCTCATAGAAAACTTTAGGCGGCAGTCAGAGGAGGGGGATTCTCTTGGATAATTGTTGTGCCTTCGAGTGCCTCAGGCACCTGAGTCGTGTCATAATTGTTGTGCCTTCGAGTGCCTCAGGCACCTGAGTCGTGTCATAATTGTTGT